>JBCCIX010000141.1:0-9682 GCA_039028075.1 Bacteroidota bacterium
GAGCTAAAACTAGATCAATTGATTCCTACCCTTAAACAGCCTGTGCTAGGCATTTGCCTGGGCCAGCAATTAATGTGTAAACACTCCGAGGAAAATGACACGAAATGTCTAGGTATTTTCGATCAGGAAGTAAAGAAGTTTATACCTTCGGACCGTGAAAAAGTCCCTCATATGGGCTGGAATAACCTTCTGGAGACCCAAGGTTCCTTGATGACAGGTATTGCAGAAGATGATGTCTACTTTGTCCATAGCTACTACGTGCCGGTGAATAATAACACCATTGCTACAACCCACTACATCACTTCATTTAGTGCGGCCATGCACAAGGACAATTTTTACGCCGTCCAGTTTCATCCGGAAAAATCAGGTGAGCAGGGACAGCAAATACTCCAGAATTTTATAAAGTTATGAGAATCATCCCTGCCATAGATCTTATTGAGGGCAAGTGTGTTCGACTTACCCAGGGTGATTACGGTCAAAAGAAAGTATATAATGAACATCCGCTTGAAGTAGCGCAGCAATTCGAAGATGCGGGCATTCAATATCTGCACTTAGTTGATTTAGATGGTGCCAAATCAGGACATATTGTAAATCATAAAGTATTAGCATCAATAACCTCCAGAACACGGTTAAAGGTTGACTTTGGGGGTGGTGTAAAGTCCGACACGGATATTGAGAAAGCTTTTGATTGTGGAGCCCAACAAGTGACTTGCGGAAGCATAGCCGTTAAAAATGCAGAAGTAGTTCAAAAGTGGATCGATTTGTTTGGCCCTGAAAGACTCATACTCGGTGCGGATGTTAAGGCTAAAAAAGTTGCTATTCACGGGTGGACGGAGGAAACTGAAATTAATATTGAAGCTCTTATAAGTGAGTACTTAGGTTATGGACTTAAAAATGTAATCTGCACCGATATAGCCACAGATGGAATGTTAGTAGGGCCTAATTTGGACTTGTATATAGAATTACTAGCTAAGTTCGATAACATTCAACTAATAGCAAGTGGCGGAGTATCGTCCTTAGAAGACCTGAAAATCTTGAAGCAAAATGGTTTACACGGAGCTATTGTAGGGAAAGCCATCTACGAAGGTAAAATTACTTTAACTCAATTAACCTCCCTGGCTCATGCTTAAAAAGAGAATTATACCCTGCCTGGATATAAAAAATGGCCGAACGGTAAAAGGAATCAATTTCGTAAACATCAGGGATGCCGGCGATCCTGTGGAATTAGGTAAGTTCTACGCCAAGCAGGGAGCGGACGAACTGGTCTTTTTGGATATTACGGCTACCAACGAAGGAAGGAAAACCTTTGTAGAATTAGTGCGGGATATTGCGAGACATCTGAATATACCCTTTACCGTCGGTGGCGGGATTTCCAGCGTAGCCGATGTAGCTCCGCTATTGCAAGCCGGTGCTGACAAGGTATCCGTAAATTCCTCCGCGGTAAAACGACCGGAACTTATTAACGAATTGGTTAATGCTTTTGGAACACAATGTATAGTGGTAGCAATTGATGCTCGATTTGTAGAGGGACAATGGTTAGTCCATACGCATGGCGGTAGTAGGCCTACTGAAAAAGAATTATTTTCCTGGGCAAGAGAAGTAGAACATCGTGGTGCCGGTGAGATTCTTTTTACCAGCATGGACCACGATGGTACAAAATCGGGTTTTGCCATTGAGGCATTGCAAAAAATGTCAGAAATCCTCACTATCCCGATTATTGCCTCGGGTGGTGCCGGAGAAATGGAGCATTTTGAAGAAGTTTTCGATGATACGGATGTCGATGCCGCACTGGCAGCAAGCATCTTTCATTTCAAGGAAATAGCTATACCTGATTTAAAAGAATACCTTAATATCAGAAAAATAGCCGTACGCCAGTAGTCAAACACAATGGGAGTGTGAACTCATCTGAATAATGTAATTTTGTCTAGCAAGGGAATAGCAAATGGCCGTAAACGTTACTATTAAATTTGATCAAGTCATAAAATCATTGAACCTGTTTTCATCAAAGGAATTGATTTCTATCAAAGATGAGTTAGACAAGTTGGTAAAAAAAAGAGAAAAGAAAAGAACTCATCTCAAAAACCTTTTGCTTAAAGGTCCCATATTGGATGATAAACAAATTAAACTAATCGAAATGGCTAGAGACGACTTTGACAAATGGAGAGATTAGTTGTTTGCCTTGACACATCTATTCTTATCGATTATTTCCGCAAGAAGGACAAAACCAATTCCCTTTTATACCAATTATCAGCAAAAGATTATGAATTTTCGATTACGTCAATCACAGAATTTAAACTTCGAAGAGGTATAAGCAAAAGGCAGGAAGATTTTTGGAACAAGCTTCTAGCAAGCATCGAGGTACTTGCCTTTACCAGTCAGTCAGCTAAACTGGCCTCTGAAATTGATAATAAGTTAAAAAAGAAAAATAAACAGGTTAATTTAGCTGATTTATTTATTGCGGCTATTGCCTTGAATCACGACCTTCCGATCGCAACTTTAAATAAAAAACATTTTGATCGGATTCCAGGCTTAAATAGTGTTAGCCTATAACCATTAATGTATGTATGCATCCTGACTTTACAAAAGGGCTGGTGCCCGTAGTTATACAAGATTATTACTCTAAAAATGTATTAATGCTTGGGTATATGAATGCTGAGGCATTCCAAAAAACCCAAAAAGAGGGAAAAGTCACTTTCTTTAGTCGTAGCAAAAACCGGCTTTGGACAAAAGGTGAAAGTTCCGGTAATTTTCTAATGGTTAGGGATATTAAAATTGATTGTGACAACGACACTTTGCTGATTACGGCCACACCCGAAGGGCCGACTTGTCATTTGAACAATGACACGTGTTTTGGAGACTACCCCAATACATCAACAGATCTGGCCTTTCTGGAAAGAACTATTCAAAAGCGAATCAAAGAACCAAAGGAAGGCTCCTACACGAACGAATTACTAAAAAAGGGGATCAATAAAATAGCCCAAAAAGTGGGGGAAGAAGCGGTCGAATTGGTGATAGAAGCCAAGGATGAAAATAAAGAGTTGTTTCTGAATGAGGCTGCTGATTTAATGTATCACTACATTGTTCTTCTTGCGGCTAAAGGCTATGAGCTTAATGATGTCATTAACGTGCTAAAGGATCGTCATAAGTAATGATAAGGAACCTTATTTTTATGGGTAAGGGTGTAGCCCTATTTATAGGTTCCATGCTGCTTTTGGCACTTTTAACGCACCTTTTCCCGCCTACCGAGGAAGGTTTTGCCAATCCTGCCGTAGTCGTGGTTCCCTTTTTCATAAGCGCTATTTCATCACTCATTTACACGGTAGTGTCTCTGATCAGAAAGGACAGGGAGTCCAAGCTTTTTAAGTTTGTGGTGGCTTTAAACTTTTTTGTCAATGTCTTTGCTGTAGCTTTTAACGTGTAGATAAACTGATTTATCGGATGGCTTGTAAACATTTTAACCCGTTAGTTTCAGTATGTATTACCATTAAAAAATAAGCCATTATGCAGTGAATGAATCTATTGGAATAGCCACAGGTGCGTTTTTCTCGGCCATGCCCAAGGCCAGATTAGTTGCACTTACCTGTATCTCTAAGCGATATGCCCTTCAGCCACATTCCGGAAGAATCACAATAATGACAGGCAAAGACTTTTGTAGTCTAAGCGTATCAACTCTGCTCGATCATCTCAGAAAACTCCTCTACATCAAATTTGATATCATCCTCGCCTATTTGATCGAAAGGATTTTCCAAATGGCCTTGAATATTATCTAAGCTGATTAGAATAAAGCTGAACATAATCGGCATCATATATTGAAGACCGTTACTATACTGCTCAGCCACATACTCAAAATATGGGCCGTAAAGGATAGGAAAACTATAAATAAACACTTTACTGTAGGCTCTCAAGGTCACGGGTGTTCTGTAGTGCAAGATCACCTTCAGGTTTTCAACGGATACCACCAGTTTGCTTACGTATTGGTTCACCCTGGAAAGCTCACCGGATGGTAAACCCAGTCCTCCAAACCCTACCACCGTTTTGGACACTTGAGAGACTTTTTTGAATATTCTTTTTTCAGCTTCGTCCACCTCCCCACCATTCGCTGTGAACAAACTTCGCAACGACATGTAGGTATTTATTAACTGATGTTTAACCTCTTTCTCAAAACCCTCAGATTCAACCCAGTCACGTGAAGCATAGTAAATTGCTAACAAGTGCGCTTTGAAATCTCCCAAGAGGCCTAGTGCACGCTCTCTCCGTTTATAAGCGCTATCAATGGAAAACACTACCGGGAACACTATGGCGATTCCAATAATAGTTAACGGGAAGTCCGCCTTTAATTCAAATATCCGGCAGGCATAGGTAGAGCCTACCGCCAGCGCAGTAACGATAAACGTTTTATAATTGATTATGAGATAGAGACTTCGAAGTACTTTCATAGTTAGCAAAGGGGGTATAAATAGCAAGTTATAAAATAATTTGAATTCGATATCTCGCTGAAAAATGGGAAACTTTATATTCGCAATAGAATTAGAAAGAACTATGGGAAGAGCATTTGAATACAGACGAGCGGCCAAAGAAAAGCGCTGGGATAAAATGTCTAAACTATTTCCGAAACTGGCCAAGGCCATTACCGTGGCGGCTAAGGAGGGAGGCTCTGACCCAGAAATGAATGCTAAGCTTAGAACGGCGATTCAAAACGCAAAAGCCCAGAATATGCCGAGGGATAATATAGATTCGGCTATCAAGAGAGCCGAAGGAAAGGATGCGGATACATTTGTGGAGGTAAACTACGAGGGAAAAGGTCCACACGGTGTTTTGGTTTTTGTTGAGTGCGCTACGGATAATACTACACGAACTGTCGCTAACGTGAAGTCATACTTCAATAAGTCCGGAGGCGCATTGGTGCCTAGTGGCTCACTGGAATTTATGTTTGCCAGGAGAGCGGTTTTTGAATTTGAGAAAGTCGAGGGATTGGACCTCGAAGAATTGGAGTTGGAATTGATTGATGCCGGACTTGAAGAGATTAAGATCAACGCATCTAAAGTGTATTTGTATGGAGACTATACTAACTTTGGCAACCTCTCTAAAGCCCTCGAAAATATGGAAATTGAATCCGAAAAATCAACACTGCAGCGCATTCCAAATTCACCAGTAACCTTCAGTGAAGAACATATGGAAGAGATAGAGAAATTGCTGGATAAGATCGAAGACGATGATGACGTACAGGCGGTATACACTAATATTGCCTGATGCAAATTTCACTCAGAGTCATACAACTCATTTATCTTTCTTTGGTGATTACGCCAACTTTTTTTGCTTTAGCTACTTACTATTTATTCACCATAGGATACCAAGCATCCGGTGAGACTGAAGACATCTTGATGTACCTTCCCGCCACATCACTTTTATTTTCAGTCCCTTTAGGCAATTTTTTATACAAACGTGCTCTGGTGCATGTAACCCCTGAAATGTCTTTGAAAAACAAATTGAGTAGATATCAAATCGCAGTGATCTTACGGGCGGCATTGATCGAACTCGCTGCTTTATTGGCATCGGTCATTTGCTACCTTAGCGGAAATATACTGTTACTCCTCATAGTGCCTATTTGCTGGGTATTATTTTACTTCAACAGACCAATCGTTTCTGCCATGGAAATGGACTTACTCTTATCTCCGGATGAGGTAAAAGCGCTTAAAAAGGCTTAAAAAACGATATCTTCATAAATGCCGTTACGGCATATTTTGCAAATCAAACGGCCTTTAAAGGCTTCCGGTTTAAATAGTGACTTTCCCAACAGCATGCGAACACATTCTTGGATGCCTTCAATAATTGAAGGATGCGGATGAACACATTCTGCTAATTCTTCTATTCCTTTATCCATATTGATCAGCAGGGCTACGGCTTGAATGGCACTTGAAGCATGATTTCCAACTACGCGCATTCCTAAGATTTTCATTTTATCATCATCGGTTACCAACAGCTTTACGAAGCCTTGGGTATTTCGCTTGGCAATCGCCCTGGGAATGCAACTGTAATCCAGGGAAACCACCTTATACGAAATCCCTTTTTGACGGGCCTGATTTTCATTTAGCCCTACCCCAGCCACCTCAGGATGTAAAAACATGATGGTTGATATGTTCTCATAAACCAGCTTGCGTTTAGGTTTACCAAAAATGCGTTCTACAGCATATCGTCCCTCCAACTCACCCACATTCACCAATGCAATATCTGATGTTATATCACCAACGGCATAAACATTTGAAATACTGGTTTGGGTTTCATTATCTTCAATACCGCGTTTATTTAATTTGATATCGACGCTATCGTGCCAAAGATTTTCATAGTTAGGCACACGCCCTACAGAGACCAAAGCCTTTTCAACATGGTAAACCATCTTCTCGCCGTGCTGATGTTCCAGTTCATATTCCACTCTGCCATCCTTAATTTCCATTCTGACCAGACGGCTATTTCTATGGATAAAAACACCTTTACGTTCCATATTCCCTTCGATGACGCGGACTACGTCCTCATCTTCAAAGGGAAGTATTCTATCTCCTTTATCGATAAGATGAACCTTTGTTTTTCCAAACCCGGAAAAAATAGTGGCGTATTCGCAGCCGATAACCCCGGCCCCAAGAATCACCATGCTTTTAGGAAAGTCTTTAATGTGTTCAATCCCATCGCTCGACAGGATTACTTTTTCGTCAATTGGAATATCTGGTAGCATTCGCGGCCGACTTCCGGTGGCGAGCACAATATTTTCCGCCCATACCTTTTCTGTTTTACACTCACCGACTATCTGCACCTCATGGTGGGTCAATAATTTGGCCGAACCGGTTTTATAGTTCAAAAGATCTGCATAATTCGATTTCTCCAGCAACTGCATATGCTCTTCCAGCATATCCTTACGTTCGGCCACGGCCCTTTTCACTTCTTCTCTGATCTCTAAAAAATTTACTTCAGGTTTATTGATATCATAACGTTTCAGGTTTTTGTGAAAAAGGTAAGCCTCCCGTGATAGCTCCCACCATGTTTTAGAAGAAAGCGCTCCATTAGTGACCCCAGCTCCCCCTACTTTTTTACGCTCAATCAACAATACTTTTTTCTTGAAGTCAATAGCACGCATCGCAGCGGCATACCCGGACGGACCAGCGCCGATAACTACCAGATCATATTTTTCCATGATAAAGCCAGTATTAATCAGCCCAATATAGCCAAATACTTTTAAAACAAACCAGCAAATAGCCACACGATATTATGATTCAGTTTGAAATCTGTAGCTTTAAAATATGTAGCAGGCCAAGACGTTTCTTACACCAATGAGATTACTTCTTACCATAGTGTTAAGTACTTTTAGTTTTTGCACCCTATCACAACGGATACAACAAAAGCTTCCTGACCACACCAAGATACTTTTTTTACTGGATGGGTCAGGCAGCATGCTCGCCTCCTGGGAAACATCTAATCGAATCGAGGCCGCTAAACGTTTACTTACTAACCTGGTCGACTCATTGAAAATCAACCCTAAATTACAGTTAGGTCTGCGGGCCTATGGGCATATTTATTCGAGACAAGCCCAGAACTGCAAAGATACGCGACTCGAGGTAGGTTTCGCTCGCAATAATCACCAAACAATCATTGACAAATTAGCTAAGATCAAGCCAAAGGGAACCACGCCAATCGCCTATTCTCTGGAGCAAGCGGCTAATGACTTCATTGCTACCACTAACACTCGAAATATCATCATTATTATTACCGATGGCATAGAATCATGTGATGGTAATCCCTGCAACATTTCACTCGCCCTTCAGAAACAGAATATATTTTTGCGACCTTTTATTATTGGTATTGGGATGGGGTTAGCGTATCAGAAAGAGTTCAAATGTATCGGTAAGTTTTATGATGCTAAGGATCAAAAGAGCTTCCAGGAAGCGCTGCAAAAGGCCATTACCACCAGCCTGGAACCCACATCAGTCAGTGTAGAGCTTTTGGATGAAAAAGGCCGCCCTACCGAGTCAAATATCAACGTGAGCTTCATTAACGGATTCACACAATTGCCGGTCTTCGATTTCGTGCATTACCGTGATGCGCAAGGTAAACCGGATTCAGTCAGTATCGACCCTGTATTGAGCTATAACGTCATAGCTAATACGCTTCCACCTGTCGTAAAGCGAAATGTGAGAATAAAACCGGGCGAGCACAATGTAATCAAACTTAATACACCAAGAGGTACTCTACGACTTAACCAAAAGGGGGCCGCCTCTTATGAAAATGGTGTCAGCGTGATTGTACGTGATAACACAGGAAAAGTGGTAAATATTCAGCCTATGAATAGTAATGAGCAATATATTCTAGGCAAGTACACGGTAGAAGCACTAACCTTACCACGGAAGTTCTTCAACATTGAAATTAAGCCTCGCGAAATAAGCACCCTAACGATACGCGATCCGGGTATTGTAAACATTAACAATAGCTCAGCAGGTTTCGGTAGTTTGTATGAACTTGATAAAGACGGAAGGCAAACCCGGGTGTATGATCTGGATCATAAGCAGTCTAGAATAGCGTTAGCTCTTCAGCCCGGCAGGTATAAAATCGTTTTTCGAGTAGAAGGAGCTCCCGGAAGTAAATACACTTCTATTAAAACTATAACTGTGAAAGCTGGACTCAGTCAGGTAGTCAGAATGTTTTAAGTACTAAAAGCCCATAAAAACTCTATTTTTGGTTCAAATCGAGGCAGTTTATTCGGTGTAAATGAGGACTTCTAGATCTTGAATAACCAACAGGTCGTCCAAAAGGTGGTTTTTTAAAGGCCCTCACTAATTTTTGCCTAAACATTGAACTTAGGACTTAGAACTTTAAACTAATAGCTATAAATTCGCAAGGCAAGTAGTACGCTTAATTACAACACTGTGACAAAACTCACCTTTACTGAAAAAAAAGATACTCGCTCCGGATTTGGAGCCGGACTATTGGAAGTTGGTCGCCAAAACCCTGCTGCAGTAGCACTATGCGCAGATCTTACCGGCTCATTAAAAATGGGAGACTTCAAAAAAGAGTTTCCGGAACGGTTTTTTCAGGTCGGTATTGCGGAAGCCAATATGATGGGCCTTGCGGCGGGGATGACCATTGGTGGTAAAATTCCTTATACCGGAACATTTGCTAACTTCTCCACCGGTAGGGTTTACGATCAGATCCGTCAGTCCATTGCATATTCGGATAAAAACGTAAAGATATGTGCCTCGCACGCTGGGCTTACGTTAGGCGAGGATGGAGCTACACATCAAATTCTTGAAGATGTGGGTATGATGAGAATGCTGCCACACATGACGGTGGTAGTGCCCTGTGACTACAACCAAACTAAGGCTGCTACCATCGCTGTAGCGGATCACAACGGGCCCGTATATTTGAGATTCGGAAGACCTAGTTGGCCCATTTTCACTCCTTCAGATCAAAAGTTTGAGATTGGTAAAGCCATTAAGTTAATCGAGGGAAGTGAGGTTACGATATTTGCCAATGGTCACATGGTTTGGCAAGCCGTAGGAGCTGAAGCCATTTTAGCTGAAAAAGGGATTAGCGCTGAGGTCATTAACGTTCACACCATAAAACCCTTGGATGAAGCTGCCATTTTAGAATCTGTGCGAAAAACCGGATGTGCAGTGACCGCGGAGGAACATCAAATGAA
>JBCCIX010000142.1:0-9647 GCA_039028075.1 Bacteroidota bacterium
TTGATCCACGAAGGAATACATCCTTTTGCCCATGTTCCAAGTTGGTTCATTGAAAATGGTCAGCTTCCCAAATCCCTGAGTATTGAGCTTTACAGAAACCTGAATTCACCAGACTACTTTACCATTTATCCGCCCTTGGCTCAATTTTTTTTCTGGCTATCCGCTTTTTCAACTGTGATAATCGGAAGCGCTATCATTTTACGTGTTTTTATATTGGCTGCCGAGTTTGGAACTATTCTTTTGCTATTTAGGCTATCCACTATTTACAATTTACCCAGAAAAAACGTGATTCTGTATGCTTTTAACCCATTAGTTATACTGGAGCTAACCGGTAATTTACATTTGGAGGGGCTCATGATTTTTTTTCTTTTACTGGGAATATACCTGTACAAAAAAAAACGGCCTTTGGTCACAGGAATTTCGATGGCCTTTGCAGTTGCGGCTAAACTTGTGCCATTAATAGTCTACCCTGCCTTCTTGAGAAGACTTTCATTTAAAAAATTACTCATTCTATATGGATCATCAATAGCATCACTTGTCCTGCTTTTTTGGCCTTTATACGAAACGGTACTTATCGAGGGGATGTCTTCCAGTATATCGCTGTACTTTAAGAAATTTGAGTTTAATGCCAGCATTTATTATTTGGTGAGAGCGCTAGGGTTCTACTTTAAAGGATATAACATTATTGGAACAGCCGGACCCTGGCTTTCTATGATAACCTTCATTTTGGTTTTAGGTTTCGCGCTATTCGCTAACCCTCGAAAAGACAGCACACCTACCGTTTGGCTCTGGATCGTATTTTCCTATTTTGCAATGGCTACTATCGTCCACCCCTGGTATGCCACATCTCTTGTGGCATTATCCGTTCTCACAAAATATCGATTCCCGATTTTTTGGTCGGGATTGATTTTTCTTTCGTACCTAGGATACACTGAAACAGGATTTGAAGAGAATATGTTAGTAGTGAGTATAGAATACGTATTACTCTTTACATTTATGGCCTATGAAGTTTACCAAGTACTTAAACAAAGAAAGTTATCGAAGATTGTGGTTCGGTAAATTAATGTTCTTGAGCATTTTGATATTACCCTTTAAGAGTATGTCACAAAAAGACTTTGATAAGAAAATAAACTCATTGTTAAGCCATACCGTGCCATTGGTCAATGAAAATGACTTAAAAAGTAGTTTTGCCAGTGAGCCCATTCTTTTGGACACAAGGTCATTAAAGGAATTTGAGGTAAGCCACCTTAAAGGTGCCCGGTTTATCGACTATGAACATTTTAATCCGGAAATGGTAAGCGACATTGATAAAAATAAATCTGTGGTTCTTTATTGTAGTGTTGGGTACAGGAGCGAGAAAATTGGAGAGAAGCTTCAGGAGTTAGGATTTAAAAATGTCTACAATCTGTATGGCGGTATTTTCGATTGGAAGAATAAAGATAACGCAGTTGTCAATCAGAATAACATTGAAACGGATAGTGTACACACCTACAATAAAAATTGGTCGAAGTGGCTGAAGCGCGGTGTTAAGGTCTATGAGTGAACTCCTCATTGTTTTTTGTAAAAATCCAATAGTAGGCAAGGTAAAGACCAGATTGGCTCAAGGTATAGGCCCGGAAAAGGCGCTTAACGTATATGTAAAACTATTGGAGCATACGCTAAAGGTGGCTTCATTGACTCGCAAGGACTACGCAGTGTACTATGCAGATTATGTGAATAACGACGACCTATGGAATGGTGCTGTGTATAAAGAGCTCCAAAATGGCCTTGATATTGGTGAGCGCATGAACAATGCCATTGCGGATGGATTATCAAGAGGTTATGATTCTGTGGTTCTGATAGGTACTGATATTTATGATTTGTCAGCGGAAATAGTTAATGATGGGTTCGCCAAACTTTTTGATAATGAAATAGTTATCGGGCCGGCGAAGGATGGAGGGTATTATCTTATTGGAATGAAAAAGCCTTATTCTAAATTATTTCAATTAAAGGTATGGAGTTCATCTCATGTTTTTGAACATACACTTCAAAAAGTAAAATTCCTGGGACTTACTTGCGGACTGCTAGAAAAGTTGAATGACATTGACTGCTATGATGATTTAAAAAATACAAACCTAATATAATAATTAGTCGTTGTTTATTTTCCCACCAAAATAGAACCCTATGATAAGGCTTATTAATCCGTATAAAGCTTGGGAAGAAAATGACCAAATTTCACTCATCTCCTCATTTATCCCAAGAGCCTTACTGAAAAGGAATAAGGCTGTAATCGTAACGAATAAAATCCCGCAAGCTTTGAGTATATCCTTGGCAAGATTGAACTTATCCCGTTCATTGACCTGAGTTTTTATTGAATCAGAAACTTCTTGAACAGGATCTTGGGTCCAATCTATTTGCTCTTCCGCCATATTAATGAATCAACTCAAATTTGGTTTTTACACCATTTGGACTTTCTGCTAAAAAAGTATTTTTCTCTTTTTCTTGTAATTCTAGCAGTCTTTTGTAAGCCCTCAAAGCCATAGCAACTATAGTGGTTCTGTTGGTAGTACCTATCATTTTTGAAATAGCTGCTACATCATCCAATGTTTTACTAGTCATATTCATAGTTACTTTAGAAATTGCCTCCATTGCGATAATCATTTTAGTTTGACATTATAATTATACGTAATTTATACATAGAAGATACATATTTTCACTTATTTAAGCTCTTCTAAATCACGAATGAGTATTTTTCTTCTATCAAAATAGATCAAGTTACTTTCTTTGAGCTCATTTAATATAGTTGTGACCGTTTGGCGTGAGGTGCCGGTCAAATTAGCGATGTCTTTGTGGGTAAGCTTTGTAGGTATCATAGTTTCGAAACCCACCTTTTTTCCTTTCCAGGCTGCGGCATCCTTTAAAAACTCAATGATTCTGGTTCTGGCATCTTTAAAGACCAATGACTCGATCTTTCGTTCCAGTTTTTTGATCCGCAATCCAATAAGCTTATAGATCTTAAAACTAAGTTCTTTATTTTCAACCATAAGAGCTTGCATATCTTCCAGGCTAACAGGACATACGGTGGTATTTTCGTCCATGGCCTGTGCAAAGTCCGTGCGTACTTCCTCGCCCGTAAGGATCAGCTCTCCAAAAATTTCACCTTCGCCCAAAATAGCCTTCACTACTTCCTTACCTTCATCATTGTAGTGACCTATTTTAATTCGGCCACTTGCAATCATATAAATGTTCTTTGCTTTTTGATTGGTGAAATAGACGAAATCATTTTTCTTAAAATAATTAAATGAATGCCTTTCTTCCATCGTTTTTACCTTGTGAGGGCATAACATATTAAAAAGATCTACATCTTGAAAATACCAAAGATTTGAGGTTTCACTCATTTTTTTGTGCTTATACTTCCCGCTGATTATTACCTTTAAGTCCCTAATAAAATCATAAGATAAATCAAATGCAAGACTATGTGTTGTCTGATATTTATATCTACCCTGTTAAATCTTTAGGTCCTGTAAAGGTAGATAACATAAAAACCACTGAAAAAGGTCTTGAGAATGATAGGCGATGGTTACTGATCAACGGGGAGAATCAATTTCTGACCATTAGGAAGTATCCTGAATTTCTCTTTTTCAAAACAAGCTTTTCAGATCAAGGCTTCCGTATTCAGCATCATGAGAAGACGATTGACATCCCCTTGCGGATAGTGGAAGGCGAAAGGATAAGATGCAGAATATGGGACGATGAAGTGGAGGCTATTAAAGCTCCTGATCTCGTTAATCACTGGTTTTCAACTATACTCGAAATAGATTGTTCTTTGGTGTATATGCCAGACGAAACTGAACGAAAAATTAAGCCTTTGTGGGGAGGAACTGCCGTAAGTTTTGCTGATGGATATCCATTATTGATAGTTGGTGAATCCTCCTTAAATGATCTTAATTCAAAGCTGGTAAATCCAATTGAGATGATGCGTTTTAGACCAAACCTTGTTTTTGAAGGCGGGAATTCATACGATGAATTTCTGTGGAGCAAGTTCAAGATAAACAATACACTTTTTCAAGGTTTGAAACCCTGCGAACGCTGTATTGTAACCACGTATGACACTGTAACCGGAGAAAAAGGAAGAGAGCCTCTGCTTACACTGTCCAAACAAAAGATAGATAAAAAAATAGTTTTTGGACAGCACGCAAAATCGGTGAAGCAAGGTTATCTTAAAAAAGGGGATCAAATAGAGATTTTGAGCTATAAATCCAGTCCTTACGACACTATTCCGGGGCTCAGCTTTTAACTTCAAACATGGCTTTTTACTATATAAAAGCGCTACATATTATTTTTATCGTTACCTGGTTCGCCGGGTTATTCTACATCGTGAGAATTTTTATCTACCAAACTGAAGCCAGCAAAAAGATGGAGCCTGATCGATCTATTTTAGTTCAGGAATATAAACGTAACGCGGCGCGGCTGTGGTTTGGAATAACCTGGCCTTCGGCCGTTCTAACCTTTGTCTTAGGCTTTTCATTAGTATGGCAACAACCTTCTTACCTATCTCAAGGTTACATGCATGTGAAACTTACTATGGTATTGATGCTTTATATCTATCATGGTATTTGCCATAAAATCTATTTGGAACAGAAAAGAGATGTTTATAAGTATGCTTCACAAAAGTTGAGGTTCTGGAATGAAGTGGCCACTATACTTTTAGTAGGCATAGTATTTCTCATTGTTCTGAGAAATACGTTAAGCATGATTTGGGGTCTGGTGGGCCTAGTAATTTTTACTTTGGTTTTAGTGTTGGCAATTAAAATTTACAAAAATGTTAGAGAAAGAGATGAACAATAGAGTAAGCGGTTTATTGGCCTTTATGTCGGCGGTGATGTTGTTAGGGTGTGATTTACAAAGTGAAAAGAAGCTCCCTTACTTAGGGCGCCGAGAGGTCAATAATAGTGACACTATTTATCACACTATTGCAGATTTCAAATTTGTTAATCAGGACAGTAACTACGTCACACAAGAAACGTTCCGGGATCAGATCTACGTATCTGATTTCTTTTTTACTACGTGTCCCACTATTTGCCCGATTATGAAGACCCAGATGCTGAGGGTTTACGAAAAATACAAGGACAATCCACAGGTAGGGATTCTCTCTCATTCCATTGATCCTAAACACGACACCGTAGCCGTACTACGATCTTTTGCGGAAAGGTTAGGTGCTGAGAGCGATAAATGGCACTTTGTAACCGGTGAAAAAGAAGAAATTTACAAAATGGGGCAAACTTCATACATGGTTAGCGCCGTAGAAGATCCTTCAGAACCTGGAGGTTTTATTCACAGCGGTGCATTTATTCTAGTAGATAAGGAACGAAGGGTACGGGGTATTTACGACGGCACTTTAGCGGATCAGGTGGATGTGATGATGAAGGATATGGAGATCCTCTTAAAGGAATATGAATAAGACAGTACTTGCGCTAACTTATCTCTCTGTTTTGTTAGTTGCCTGTACCGGAAAGACTAAAGGAGTGGACGCCAGTGCATCCGAAGAGGTCAAACTTGAACAATACATTGTAGTTGGCCGAACGCTGTATTTACAACATTGCAGCAGCTGTCACCAAAAGAACGGGCAGGGCCTTGCAAGACTTTATCCGCCGATAGCGGGCGCAGATTATCTTGAAAATAATATCGAAAATGTAGTTTGCAATATCAAGAACGGATTAAATGGACCTTTAGTGGTCAACGGTATTGAATATAACCAAATGATGCCAGCCAATCATAAATTAACTCCTTTGGAAATTGCGGAAATCGCTACGTATATCTATAATTCCTGGGGTAGGTCAGATGGTCTGGTAGGCGTGCTGGACGTTGAGAAATATCTGAGAGGTTGCCAAGCAAAGTAATCAATTAAAACAGTGTTCTCATTTTGACAGTAGTTTCAATACTTCCACCTTTCAACTGGATACATGTATCCTCAAAGCTTGGAGGGCCGAATTTGCTTATTGTTTTCCTAGAAAAACCGAAAGGTTCTTTAGGTATACCCGCCCAGTTAGTGTCCAGTTCCCCATTTTCATTTTCGTCATGAATTACACTAACGGCGTAGCTCCCCTCCGGAACATTTTCGAATCGGATGAGCTTTTTTGCTTGACTCAGTGAAATAGTTTTGGATCGATATACTTTTTTCAGGAACGAGTGCTCATCGTCAAACAAGGCAACAATGACAACACCCTTCGTAGACTTGATATTCTCTATGCTTATCACTATTTCACCTTTCTCAGCAGGAATATTTTGAATAAGGGTAAGATATAAAAAAAGTAGAGTAACCTTCATTACTTAATCATCTTTGACAATCAATATAACAAAGTTAATGCCGAAAGATCAATAACTTTTAAAAGTGTTAGTCTTGTAATTTGACTCCATCATTCCCAAGCAGTATCGGTTGACCAAAACGACCCTCTTCATCTTTCACTTCAAGATTTAAGACACCTCTCGGACATACCGAAGAACAAACCCCGCAACCGACGCAAGACGAACGAACAATGTTTTGACCCCTTTGTGCATACCATCTCACATCGATGCCCATTTCGCAATATGTGGAACAATTACCACAGCTAATACATTGACCGCCGTTAGTAGTAATGCGGAACCTCGATTTAAATCGCTGCACTAATCCCAGATATGCCGCGAGCGGACATCCAAACCGGCACCAAACACGGTTGCCCATTAGCGGATAAAACCCTGTACCTACTACACCTGCGAAACCGGCACCTATCCAAGCTCCGTACACGGATCTTACCTCATAACTACTTACTCCGAATATTTCGCTACTACCGGTCCAAAAGGTATATAATACACCAGCGGTCATCACTAAAGCAAAAACTAAAACCGAGTGAATGAGCCAGCGTTCAATTTTCCAGGCCTTCACGGATTTATCTGACAGTTGGCGGTAAGGATCCCCCAGAGTCTCAGCTAACCCCCCACAGCCGCACACCCAAGAACAATACCAACGTTTTCCAAAAAAATAAACGAAGACCGGTACACCTATAATGATTAGAGCCATCCCCCAGCCAAGCATAAAAATGCCTAAACCGCCGTTCGCTAAAAGCGTACTAAGTTCATTATCGAAGAAGAAGTCGTAATCAAGGGGCCAGATATTCTTAAAATCAAAATAAGGCTGATTTAGCCTCAGCAGTATTTCCGGTAGCAAGAAGGCAAAAGCAGTCTGGAAAAACATAACAGATACGGTCCTTACCATTTGGTACTTACTGTGTCTGTATTTAATGATCATTCTACCACCCATTACCAAAATGCAGAGGGTGTAAATAAAGCCATAGAGGAAAAACCTTCCGGCATCAGATCCTTTGAGGAATTGACTTACCGGATCTACCGTAATGATCCAACTGGTCATATATTCGGGGTAATAATAGAGCAAGATGTAGAATACGATTAGAAACGTTCCGGTAAGTATGCCTAGCCACCCTACGTTAGTCATTGCCCTGTGAAACAAGCCGTTATTTTTAATGCCAGGGGGACCCTCCTTAACCTTAGGTAATATGTAAAGTAAGGCTCCCACAATGCACACCAAGTAGGTCAACAGTAAGAACAGACCAGGGTTGCCGCTCACCGGCCCGGTGCTGGACGCTTTGGTAAGGGAGTATTTAAGATCTTTAATCTTGTATTTATCAAAGCCCTTTTCATTTACTATCTGATAGCGCTTTATATTATTTGCAACATTGGTAATTTGAAGGTTCATTTCTTCCTGGCTTTGGAACTCCCGTCCGTCAAGCCATCCGCCGTAGTCCTGGAATGTTTTCTTTTTGTATTTTCCTACTTCGCCGTCATCAAATACCTTATCCAAAGAGGACAGTTGAAATTTGGTTTCATTTTTGGAAACTAACTCTTTTATTTCTTGATCTGTTATACCAAATAGGGCAAGTTGTTGATCATTAACGGTCTGAAAAGCTCGATATAGCTCGCTCACCATAGTAAAGCTATTGCTGTAGGTCTTGCCTACTATGTCACTTTCAGCAATTAAAAGAGTCGCTTTTTCGCCTACCTCTTCTTCAAGTATTGCAGGGGTAACCTTGTAAGACTCCATAAAAAATGAGCCTATAAAAATTCCAAAGCCGATCAGGAAAAGGACAAGGCCGAACGTCTTTATGATTTTCATCCGAAAATGGCTTCTAATATTGATTTCTTTCCTTTCAACTTGATTGGATTATGCGGATATGATTGATTAAATGCCGCCGCAATTTCTTGTTCATGCCTATCAAAAAACTCAGGGTCGAAATTAGCTTCCCTTAAGTTTTCAAGTACGTAAAAAATATCACGTTTTTCGGTGAGCCATTTATCAAATGATTCGTGCCGTAAGCGTATGCCGAAGGTGTTCACCCCTAAAAAGAGCTTTGAATCTTTATCAAAAATGAAGTGCATGCATTTCTTCCCACTTTTGTGTTCCCAGTAAAATTCTGCTTCGTTTTCTTTAAGTTGGTTCCATACCCAGCCGTAAGTCTGATATTCAATATCAAAGAACTTTGCAGAGTTGAACCAGTTACCTGGGAAATACTCCTTTCTAGTACCAGTTATCGTTTGGGCTACAGTTTCTCCCATCATCCTTCCCGTATACCATACCTGTTCAATAGGTCTTCGATTGGGAAGTGGGTCTTTTCGCTCCGCACAGTCACCAATAGCGTAAATATTAGGAACACTAGTCTCCAGGTACTCATTCACCAAAATACCTCTATTTGTTTCAATGCCGGATTCTTTGGCTAGATCAATATTGGAATGCACTCCCGCCGTCAACCCCACAAATTGACAGGGTAACTCCTCGCCATCGGAAGTTATGATCGCACGAACCCTGCCATTTTCATCTGGCAGAATTTCTCGTAATTCTGTGCCAAGCCTCAAGTCGACGTGGTGTTCTTTAATATGTCGGGAAATCAACGAGGCTTCCTGTTCAGGTAAAACATTACTCCAAAATTGATTTTCCCTAACCAGGAAGGTCACATTGATCTGTTTAGAACTCAACATTTCAGCTAATTCTACGCCGATCAGGCCGCCCCCGACAATGACCCCGCGATCAATTCCTTTGGTATTCTTTTCAATGTATTGGAGGTCCTGATAACTCACCATGCCGCTGACTCCTTCAAGCTCCTGTCCGGGCCAACCGAAATAATTGGGTTTTGCGCCTGTGGCCAAGATGAGTTTATCGTAACGAACTTCACCTTTTTGCTTAAGCTGAAGTGTATTGTTTTTGGTGTTGATACGCTCGACAAAGTCATTCACCAAATTGATCTTGTTCTTTTTCCAGAACCAATCCTCGTAAGGCTTGGTATTTTCGAATTTCATATGCCCCATGTAAATGTACATTATAGCTGTGCGGGACCAGAAATAATCGGTTTCTGCGGAAATAATAGTGATCTCATCATCACTAAGCTTTCTGATGTGCCGGGCGGCTGTGACCCCCGAAATCCCATTTCCTATGATAACAACGTGTGGCATTACTTCATTTGATCAATTTACAAGATGAAGATTTTTACGTGGGTTTCCTATCGATGTTTAGTAAACCTTCCTACATGTCTGAAGGTTGACAAACCCTTTGATAAACAGAAGGTATATCGATAAAAGGACGCTCTTCATTTACATAACATCTATGATGGCCATTGTTGAAA
>JBCCIX010000143.1:0-9607 GCA_039028075.1 Bacteroidota bacterium
CAAAACGGTACTATGAATATCGGAGATGTGATCTTGGCAGGGGCGTTTTATGGGCGTGTAAAAGCTATGTTTGATCATAAAGGAAAAAAGCTGAAAGAAGCAGGGCCAGCTACACCGGTATTGCTGTTAGGATTAGACGGAGCCCCCCAGGCAGGTGATAAGTTCAATATCATGGAATCTGACCGGGAAGCCCGTGAAATTGCGGCCAAGCGAGAGCAAATTATCCGTGAGCAAAGCATTAGGACCAAAAAGCACATTACGCTGGATGAAATTGGCAGAAGACTTGCTATAGGCTCATTTAAAGAACTAAACGTAATAGTAAAGGGTGATGTAGACGGTTCGGTCGAGGCACTATCAGATTCACTTCTGAAACTAAGTACGGACGAAATTCAGGTAAATATTATCCATAAAGGAGTGGGTCAGATTTCTGAGTCAGATGTACTGTTGGCATCTGCTTCTGATGCGGTAATTGTGGGATTCCAGGTCCGTCCATCGGGGCAAGCTAAGAAAACGGCAGAAAGCGAGGAAATTGAAATTCGCCTTTACTCTATTATCTACGATGCCATCAATGACGTTAAAGATGCTATGGAGGGTATGCTGGACCCTGAGGTGGAGGAAGTTATCGTAGGCAACGTAGAAGTACGCGAAGTATTTAAGATATCTAAGGTAGGAACAGTAGCAGGTTGTATGGTGACCGATGGCTATATAAAGAGAAATAATCCTATCCGCCTGATTAGAGACGGCATTGTAGTATATTCTGGTGAGATGGGACAACTTAAGCGCTTTAAGGAAGATGTAAATGAAGTGAAGAATGGTTACGAGTGCGGCATAAGTATCAAAAACTTTAATGATATAAAGGTAGGCGACGTAGTAGAGAGTTACGAAGAAAGGGAGAGCAAACGTACTTTATAAAGCCTATAGAAGAAGCTTTTTCTAAAACCAGCCCCTTTTTTGTAAAACAAATTGGACCAAAGACTTCTTTTTTTTCTAAAAAGAATGCAGAAATTTAGACAGTAATTTTTAACTTGGGCTTTAATCGAGCAAACAAAAGACTTACTTACGACTTACATCTGAACAATTAACCATGGAAGATCCTTCACTACAATCCTATGAAACCTGGAATATGTGGGCGCAGTACGTTGCGTTCATCCTGGCTGGGCTGTCAGTTTTAATCTTTTTAGGTCACCTGATAAAGTTGGCGGCTACAAGTGATTCTAAAACAAAGTACGACTACATAAATAAAGCTGAGATCAATATTCTGATGACTTCTGCTGTTATTTTGATCGTAGGTGGTGGTTTTTTTGCCAATGCCAATATCACTGAACTAACTATACTTTGGCTATTTGTTAGAGTTTTCGTTACGGTATCTATGGGTTTGATTATTGGCGTAGTCGTTCAAAATCTTTTAAAGTTTTATTACCCATTTTACATTGAAAAACGACTTAAGAAGTTAAGATACAAGCCACGTATTTCTCCTAAATCAGGCAAGCCTATGAAACTTCTCAGTGAAGAAGAAGAGGATGTTTACCTGGATGAAGGTATGCAAGCGGAAGAAAACATATTTTCCGTTGATTATGATGTTTGGGTAGACGAAGAAACGGGGTATACGAAAATAGAAAAATACGCAGGTCACCTACACGCATTGCGATGTCCGGAATGTAATTATCAAACATTTAAGGTAGTGAAAGAGGAAATACTACAAGCCCCGAGTTCTACAGAAGAAGGAGAATTATTAAAACACTTCGATTGTAGCTATTGTGGTTATAAAGCAAAGAAAAACTACAAAATAGCTATGCTTCAGGAAGCGACAAGGCAAGCAGCCGCTTCAACCTGAGAATTAAGCAAATGTTTTTAAAGGCTTCCCATCGGAAGCCTTTTTTGTTTATTCCTAAAACATACTTATGATCATTTACAAATTTGGAGGTACCTCCGTCGGCTCCCCCGCACGGATGCATAAAGTTGCCGACTTAATCACCAGAAGCCCAGAAAGGAAAATAGTAGTGCTCTCTGCGGTTTCAGGCACCACCAATACCTTGGTAGAAATAGGGGAATTGCTGCTGGTGAAAAAAAATAGCATTGCCCACAAGATAGCGGCAGACCTAAAAGGGACATACGACCGATTTATCAACGAGTTATATACCACAGAGAAAGGAAAAATTGAAGGGCAAAAAATACTGGAAAAGTATTTCGCTCAGGTGAATACCCTAACCATGATCCCTGATTTTAATGAGGGAAACAACAAAACGCTCTTGGCCTATGGCGAACTACTATCGACTCATTTATTTCACGCCTACTTAAATGAGGCTCACATTGACAATAAATTACTATCTGCACTGGATTTCATGAGCATTGATGCGCAAGATGAGCCAGAGGTGGATAAGATAGCTAAACGCTTACGGGCACTTTTACATGACCACCCTACTTCACTTTACGTAACTCAGGGATTTATTTGTAAAGACTCCACGGGGAAAACCGCCAACCTTAAAAGAGGAGGTAGTGATTATTCAGCTTCTTTGATTGGTGCGGCTGTGGATGCCAAAGAGGTCCAAATTTGGACAGACATTGACGGGATGCACAATAATGATCCAAGGATAGTAGACGAAACCTATCCTGTGGGTGAGCTTACTTTTGACGAAGCAGCTGAGTTAGCTTATTTCGGCGCTAAAATACTACACCCGTCTTCCATATTGCCTGCGCAGAAATACAATATTCCCGTTCGGTTGAAAAGCACTATGAACGAAGAGGCTGAAGGAACTTTAATTGGTGTAAACTCTACGAGATCAGATATCAAGGCCATAGCCGTTAAAGATAAAATAACGGCAATAAAAGTAAAGT
Organism: Bacteroidota bacterium; assembly: GCA_039028075.1. Taxonomy (GTDB): domain Bacteria; phylum Bacteroidota; class Bacteroidia; order Cytophagales; family Cyclobacteriaceae; genus Fulvivirga. Next base: position 2,836 of record JBCCIX010000143.1, read on the forward strand.
CAACGCGAATGCTGCTCGCTCATGGCTTTCTTAAAAAGGTTTTTGAGGTTTTTGAAAAACACAAAACATCGATTGATATGATCACAACCTCGGAAGTGGCTGTATCTCTCACCATTGATAACGAAAGCCATCTGGAAGAAATAGCGAATGAACTCTCATCTTTCGGCAAAGTAGAGATCGACCAAAATCAATCGATTATTTGTATCGTCGGTAACATGGTATCTGAAAAAAAAGGAGTCTTAAAGAAGATATTTGATGCCATTCCCGATGTACCCATACGAATGGTATCTTACGGGGGCAGTAGAAACAACATTTCTATACTTATCGATACGAATTTTAAGTCGGATTGCCTTGTACAATTAAATTCTGGTTTGTTCGATTCCAAGCGTTAAATTCCCGCCAAAAAGTAGCTTTACAAAATTCTTCAGAGGTAAAACCGCCGAGAAGGAATTAACCCCTCTCTACCTAAAAACTATTTATTTTACAGTTTTTAAGTTGGCATAAAGGCGAAAAATATCAGCCATACTACGAAGAGCAGGGGTAAAAGAAAAGGGATCGAAAATCTGATGATATATCCAAAGAAAGATGGCATCTTGATTCCTATTTGTTCGGCGATAGATTTCACCATAAAATTGGGCCCGTTTCCAATGTAAGTAAAAGCACCAAAGAATACGGCAGCAACAGAAATGGCTTTAAGGTCAAGTACCGAATCGTGAAATGTACCTCCTTCGGCAAAAGCTACCACATCTGAAATGTTAAGAATAGAGCCTCCTCCGGCGGCCAGCGCAGCCGTTAAAAAATTGATGTAAGTTGGGGCATTATCAAGAAAACCGGAAAGGATACCCGTTCCCCAGTAAAGTGTATTATGACTGATAAGTTTAGAGCCTTCGGGAGATGCCGCAAAACCGCCGACCAGCTCTAACGCAGGCATCATGGTTCCAAAAATTCCTATAAATATGAAGGCTACTTCCCGGATAGGCTCAAAGCTGAATTCGTTCCCCTGAATAGCCTCTTTTTTGGCAAATTTAAATGAGAAAAACGCCACACTTAGCATGATCAACTCACGAATGAACGAAAATTTTTGACCATCATAATGAATGGCAGGTACCCAATCAATAACATTTGGGTCCAAGAAAACCGAGCAAATAACCACTGCCAACCAAATGAAATTTCTGGCCCCGACCAGCGATAACTTGTTAGAATATTCTACTTCCTCTTCCAGAAGGTTTCCGCCTTTGTTTTTACGATCAAAGAGGTAAAAAACCAAGGCTAACAGTAGTATTCCAACGATCCAAGGAACTAAATTATGGGTCAGCGTCCAAAAAAACGGCACTCCCTTCAGGAACCCAAGAAATAATGGTGGGTCGCCTATTGGTGTTAGGGATCCTCCCACGTTGCTTACTATAAAAATAAAGAATATAATATGATATGCCCTGATTCTAGTTTTATTCAATCGAATAAACGGCCTTATCAAAAGCATGGAAGCTCCAGTAGTACCAATTAAATTGGCAATAACCGCTCCGAATAACAGTAGAACAACGTTAGCAACAGGTGTTGCCTTTTTATCAATGTCAATCATAATACCACCTGAAGCGATATAGAGCGATGCTAAAAGTGCGATAAACTGCACATACTCCGCCAGAGCATGAATAGGACTATGCATATTATGAAGCACAAATAGGTAGTACGAAACGACTATGGTCGCCAGAGCGACGGCCACTTTTGGATAGTTCTTATGCCAAAAGTGCTCATAAAACAGCGGTCCGGTGGCAATCATTAATAGTAGTAGTATAAAAGGGATAACTGTCCAGCCAGGAGGACCGTGGTGGGTGCCATCGTCAGCATCAACCGAAGATACGGCATGAGACTCCGGTATCGTGATGGCAGATGAGGCACTATTAGTAACTTCTAAAGGCTCCGCAGAAATGTATTGAGTGGAAAACGTGACTAAAAATACGATAAGAAGCCTCACAAACACTTTGCTCACAGTGGTTTTTGAGTAAAGAAGTGTAAATAAAAAGAAATTCACAAATTGTTTGGTACACACACAGGTAAATAGCTTTTAAATTTGAGATGTATAGCCGCTGAAATAAGAGCACAGCCCTTTTGAGCTAGTGGGGCGAAGAATTGAAATACCAGACAGAATTGGGTTTATGCTAGCGTTAATCAATTAAAAACTATTGGAATCTTCAAAGTCAATTGCAAAGGAACTTTAAGCAAAAGAAACGCCAAATTAGCTGAGAGACAAAAGTAAGTATTTACTTGAGCTGAACATCGTCAGAGATAGCGTTCACTCTCTCTGAAAGGGTCTCTAAAAAGGATAGCCAATGGCAATATTCAGCAGCAAATTATCCTCGCGCCAGTCACGATTCAAAGGATTTATATCACTAAACACCCATTTTAACGGGGTTTTCAACGGAAAAGCAAGATCAAAACGCAGAATAAAAAAACTAAAGTTAAAGCGCAGCCCCATACCCGTTCCTATGGCCGCCTCACTCAGGAAGTCAATGCCTAAAGAACCTCCGGACTTTTCATCAGGACGGGCATCCCAAAGCCAAACATTACCGGCATCTACAAATAGAGCTCCCTCCAAAACTCCCGCTATTGGAGCCCTGTATTCGAGGTTCGCCTCGATTTTTACGTCGCCAGTTTCATCTAAGATCAGTGACGAATCGTCCAAGTCTTGCTCAAAGGTACCTGGCCCCAAAGACCGGGCGCGAAAGGCACGTATACTATTAGACCCACCGGCAGAAAATTGCTTGATGAAAGGTACCTCACCCGAGTTACCATACGCCCTGGCCGCTCCTAAAATAAGTCTTGTGACTACTTCTTTGTCAACACCTAACTTTCGGTAATAGCGAAAGTCGAGTTGTACTTTTGAGTATTGAGAATACGGGGTGGTGCTGCTTGAGCTTTTATCGTCACTCTTGATAACGCGTTCGGTCAAACGGGCTAAGTTGCCGGAGAGATCCAGCAGTCCGTTAAAATAATAATGATTTCTGCTTTTTCTTTCTTTTACACTATTCTTCGTATTAAGCGTGTATTCATAAATCGCACCTACAATAAATTGGTCTTCTAGACTTCTGGCCAGATTTAAGTCATTGGTGAGTCGGAGATCAAATTCTTCTGAGCTTTGGCTAAGTTGTACAAAAGAAAGGTTGACCGGGTACAGCTCATGCCGTTTGGTGTAGCTTTCTTGCCACAGGAAACCGTACCGCGCTTCAAAAGAACTGATCTGGAAAACACTGATTCGGTTTTGTTGCCGGGTGCCGATGCTCATTTTGGTTTGAGGTATAAAGCGAAGGCTTCTGTAGTTAATATCAAAGGGGGTGATCAATCGGGGAATAGTGAGGCTAGCCTCAAGGTTAAGTTCGTACGCGTTAAGCGGAGGGTTATTTTGACCACCCACCTGAACTTCGTAAGAGGTATTCACTTTAAATTCAAGTAATTCCGCACCTCGAAACGCATTTCTGTTTTGAAAAGAGGCGGAAAATGCGGGTCCAATGAAATTATTTGACTTGGAAAGTGCTTGTAATTCCAGCCGCAACGATTTTTTAGGAAGTGGAGTTAATAGAATCTGTGTTTTAAGCTTTGCAGAATCAGACTGTTGAAATTTAAGATCTACATATTTATACGTCCCCAAGGCCATTAGTCGCTCCCTGGTGCGTGATTCGGCTTGCTGAGAGTATCTATCACCGGGCTTAAAAACAACGGTTTTGGCCAGAATATCCGGCCGCAGGTAATTATCATTATTTAAAAAGGTGTAGCCCTCATAATTCTTACGGCCGGTTGGGTTAATGGTATTCGCTGTAGTTTCCGATGCTATCGAGTAATCGGGATTGATCAGTACTGAATCCAGGGTAAACTGATGCCTGGCTCGCCGGGGAGTATTTTTAGACAGACTTAAAGTAAGATCTATTTGGTGATCCCCTATGGCACTATCTGCCAAATGGACCAGATAGCTATCATCGAAATAGTAAAACCCACGGTTTTCCAGATAAACTTCAATGCGCTCTTGTTCCGCTTTTAGATCTTCCAAACGATATCGCAAGCCTGACTGTAAAAGACTTTCTTTTTCAACACCGGCTAAGAGGGAATTATAGGTATCGTCCGTTTCAGGATAAGTTACATTTCTTAACCGGTACTGATTTCCCATTTTAATCGTATATATAGCCTTACCGCTATGTTTTTTAAGTTGTGTAGCTCCTGAGACCTTAGCGTTAAAATAGCCCTCATTTATAAGATAGCGCTGCAATCGATTCGCCATCTGATCTACGTTGGCACTTTCCATGAGCACCGGAGCGTTGCCCAGGTTTTTTTTAACCCAATGCTTAAACCCCTTGTCTTTTTTGGGGTTTCCGGCGATGTTATAAAACCAAACACCGGGGCGCATTCCAAGCAATTTGGCGTTTGCATCGGGCTGAATAATTGGGATTAGCTCGTTTTTAAGTTTTTGTCTTTTAACGGTTACCGAATCCTTAATAAACTTAAGCTCCTCACCCGCATAAAAACGTTCATTTTCAGCCAGGTATTTGTGGCCGGTACATCCAACCAGAAGGAGCATTAATACAGATATATTGAATATCGATTTATTGGCTACCATCCCTTTTTTTAAAGAGCTCCTTGAACGTATTGTAATCTCGTACATAAATGACACCGGCTCCTGTTTCTACTATCTCACCACTGAGTACATCAAAATCACTTCTACGGAAACCGGTGATTCTCAGCCTGCCGTCCTCAGTTATTTTATACTCCAGGGCCAGGTCCCCAATGTAATCTGCGAAACCCTGCTGGCGTTGCCCTTCCAAATTGACATTTCCCGAAACTTTTACCTCCAGCTTATCATCAAAAAGTGTTTTGGAAACACCTAATTCCAGCTGCGTGGTAGCCTCCGCTGAGCCCGAGGAATAATCTTCATAGGACTGTAAATCGAAACTTAAGTTCAGTCCTTCAATATTATCGGTGAGCCGGTTTAGCTGGTCAGAAAGAATCCGGCTCACGCTCCGCCTGGCCCGGTCTTCCACATCGTATCCGGCTTCGCTTCTTAGCGGATCTTCAGAAATAAAGCGCTGCAAAAGCAGGAGGGCAAATACTTGCTTATTAAGGTCGGATTCACGTGTATTCAAATCGAGGATACGGGCATACACTGCACCTCCAAAAACATTTCTTCGATCCTGGGGCATATCCAATTCGAAACTGATTTCAGGTTTCATAAGTTCGCCTCGAATGCCAAGGTAAACCAAAAATGGCAGGCGTTGCTTATAGCGCTCTAGGTTACTGCCGGAAGTATTCTGGATCTGAGTGATCATCAAGTCAATAGGTGGGGCCTCCACTCGGTTTGAGGCTCTTATGTCCATGAGTGCTTCGTATGGGTCTCCGGACCAAGTGATGCTGCTTCCTTTTTCGATAGAGAATTCACGTTTCAGAAGCTTGTAGAAACTAAAGTTATACGATCCTTTATCTACTGTGTATCTACCACTCAACTCAATGTCTCCCTTACGGTTTACGTTTAGGTTCAAAGTGGCTGCTCCCTGCACTATGAGTTGGTCTTCAGTAATGGGATCAATGACGATCGTAAATTTAGAGGATTTGTCTATTTCCAGCTTCGTGATAAGGTTTAAGCCCTCAAAATCCAGGCTGTCGCCGCTGAGCGTATCCTCTGGTTTTTCGGGTTCCTCCTCTTTCACACTTACAAACTGCACAATACCATCATTGCTTATGTTATTATATTCTGTTTCTGGTACCACATACGTCAATTCGGTATCATCCGAGAGTTTCAAATTCAGTTGAACATCAGGCCGTGCCGTAGAACCGGTGATAGTGGCTTTGCCATTGGTACGCACCGTACCGTAAAAAAGGTTGTTATCTTCTTGTGTGGTATTTAATATCAAAAAATCATCTGTGGTGACGGACATATCCAAATAGTAAAATGCAGGCTCTACTAATTTGATATTTCCATTTATAAATGCCCTGTTTTTTTGCTGGTCAGCGAATTTGAATTTGTTGAATACGAACGTTGAGTTTTTTATAGTGATATTCTCCTCGTCTATTGACAGCGTATTATTGAGTGCTACCGGATTAAGCTTTACCTCAGAAAGTTGGATTGATCCGTTTAAATTAGGACGGGAAAAACCGTCTTTTAATACGGTTTGGCCTGATATAACCCCAGATAGTTCTTTCACATTTTCTCTTAGAATAGGCGCTAAGGTCGCAAGTTGAAACTTTTCGATATCCAGGGTCACTTCTAGATCATCCAAATTAGCCGGGTCATATACCGCTTTTACTTCTACATCGTTCTTTGATGAAATTAATTTAAGTCGGGCCGCATAGGTAAAATCATCTTGTGGCTCGATGTTAAGTACGAAATCACCCCACTTTTTACGGAGTACACTTAATTGGTCGATGGTAATATCAGCTAAAATGTCCACTGTAGAATCAGGTAATAGTAGCGTAAGCTTACCGTTAAGCTCGCCCGAGAGAAGTTCATCTTTTTGCTGAAGTGCTTTTCCCAGGGTTGCTAGCTGGAATTTCGTAAAACCGATATTCAAGTTGGGATCGGTTTCAGTAGTCTCAATTTCTATGGCCTGGCCTTGATGAGAAATTTTAAGGTTTACGTTATCATTATTACCCGAAGGATCAAGCAAAAAAGGTCTATTTTGCTCCACGTTCCATTTTTCGTAAGCCAGGATAAGAGAGTCTTGGTTCAATCTGAATTGATAAATACTGTCCATACTTTGAAATGTACCTTTGATTAGATATTTGTACGTCCCAG
>JBCCIX010000144.1:0-9415 GCA_039028075.1 Bacteroidota bacterium
ATCTCAAAGGGGGTATCGCGGGACCCGATTTCGAAACGCTCCCCTATCACATTCGATTTTCCGAAGTACTTATTAGCCGTAGACTCATTCACTAAAACCTTGTGTGGTTTGTCGAACGCGGCAGCAGGATCCCCGAATTTTATGGTGTAGTCAAAAAGAGTGAAAGCGGAAGCATCAGCAAAATAGATTAAGTGCTCATAGTTCCTCGTATCGGTATTTGCTGCGTAGATCTCCGAGGTACCTAAATGAAAGAAACGAGCAAAATCCAGAACCTCGGGCATGGTACTTTTAAATTCCGGGCCGAGCGTTTGATAGGTTTCACAGTCGTTCACTATGAATTCACCGTCATTGTATAAGTCTAGCGTTATTCTGTAAATGTTCTCGGCATTGGAGTAGTGATGCTCATAGCTCCTTTCGAATTTGACGTAATGCGCGATCAACAAGGTCGAAGCCATACCGATAGCCAATCCAAAAATATTGATCGTCGAAAATATACGACTCTTCAGCAGTGTTCTGATGGCTGTTTTTAGATAACTTTTTAACATCTCGCTTAGGACTTTTGGTTAAATGTTTTCCGAAGGCAATGTCAGCTCAAAGCGAAGCGGCACCTCGTTCTTTGGCCCACCTCCGCTGAACTTAAACTTTCGACGGTTTATTTCCCCGGAGCCACTGATCCGCAGATTATCCTCAGCATCTACCACAAACTTTACGGGCACTGTCTTGGTGACACCTTTCAGAGTCAACTCCATATTCGCAGTATATTCCAGCTCAGATACTTTTTGGGCACCTTCTACCACTACTTTAGCGGTGGGAAACTTCTTTACGTAGAAATAGTCCTTTTTCTTGCGTATGTTCTTTTCGAGATCCTTCCAATCGTTGCTGAGTGATTTGCAATCAATTAATACTTCCAGCTTTATGTGCTCATAATCACCGGGCGTCCAGTCGAGCTTTTCAATTTTCCATTTCTCGAAAGTAAATACCTGCTCGCTGCCTGCATTTCCGATGGCCTGAAGTACGCCCGGAGGGGCTTCTTCCAATTCAAAGGCGTAAGGATCATTAAACGCCCACTGAGTTAGGGCCGTAAGCGTAACGAATAAAACGGCTGTTGTTAATTTAATTCTGATCATTTTGAGTGAGTTTAATTCTGAAAAATTTGGTTATCGGTGTCCATCACAAAGTTGAGCTTGAAGTGCATATTCTCTCTGGCGGCTTTGGGACCGTCAGGACCATTCACTTTTGAGTGCTCGTAAATATTGAGATCGAATTCACTGGTCACTAAAAGTCGTATCGTATTGTCCTTTTCCGTTACGGGAACAATCTGGGTAGCGGCTTCTATCTCTCGGGTTTTGCCCATAAAAGAAAAAGTGCCGGAGATCAACTGAGGGCCAGCGTCTGGTGCTAACATGTCTTTGCGACCCCACTTAAAATTCTCGAAAACGAAGGATGCCTCAGGGAAACGCTTTACTTTAATATATTTCTTGTGCACGTTTTTATCGTAGGTTTCTTCACCCATGGTCACGTCCTCAGTGTCCACGAAAAATCTACCCGAGAGTAACTCATTTTCCCAACGTAACGTACCTGTAAGTTGGCTGACCTCACCTGCATAATTATCCAGTGGCGCGTAAAAATTAAACTGGACGACAGGGGTTATCTTATCAATTGCACCCATCACCCGCCATCGATCACCGATATCCGTGACTTCCATGCGATTGGTTTGCATATAACCCTCCCCTTCTTTTAGCGCTAAGCCTAAACTCTCCCAAGTAGTGACTGCCGCGGTCTCCGAGACTGGGGTAAAACCGTCTCCAACCGTGGACGTACGACTAATTCGAAATACCTCGTCTTCAAAAATTTTGGCGAGTTGCCTAAATGCATTTTCATAGTCGGTAAATTCCGCCACGAAAGGTTGAGAAAGTTGGCTGAAGACGGGAACCACGCAATTGAATTGGCTGTAAATCTCATAGGACAGATATAGCTTTCCCTTCTCACTGACAAAAGGATGTACATCCAGGTAAAAAAGCCGGTTGGTTCGTCCAAAATCAAGTTGTTCTTCGAGTTCAAATTGCTCAAAGCCTGAGTAAAAGGCGGCCATCGCTTTTCTTTGAAATTCCTTTGGGTCGCCAGAAAAGCCACCGGTTATTTCCGTGATTTTTACGGGTAAGGCGGTAGTCGACCTTCCGTTGCGGTAGGAAAGAATTTCCGCTTTTAGATTGGATTTATCCGTCTGGGGATTGCGAGCTACGGTCCGTAAAAAAACGTTGAATCTTGAAAGCTCGGCGTACCGGCCTACGTAAAAAGACCGTCCAAATTGATTTTGAAATACAATTTGAGGGGTTATGGTGATCTCCTTCGGGGCGCCGTCTTTCACGTCGAATTTAACGATTTCAATTTCAAGCGTTTCTGCTATTTCGACGAGGGCCTCGTAATAGTCGGCCATAAACTTCTGATCCAATTTCTTCGCTTCATCTACAAAGACCACAATTTGCCCCCGTGCAGAAATGGTGGAGGCCCATAAAAACGCTATGACTACTATAAATCGCATCTGCTATCTTTTCTGGAGCGTGTAGATGTGGCGATTAAAGAACTCTGCATCTCCTTTTAAATATTTGATGTCACGCTTTATGGTAAACTCGGAAGCTGAAATATTTACCGTTTTACGCATCAACGCCTTCTTTTTATTATCCCTGCCGATCGTAGTCAAGACAAATTCATATCTCCCGTCACCTACTTTCTCAAAGCGCTCAAGATCCCAGTTATCGTTAAAGTTGAATTTCTTAGCGTTGTTATCGGCCACCACTTTATCAGAACCCTCCCTCACCACTTCACCGTTGTTAAAATAGGTGTACTGTAGTGCCACTTCATCGCCGTTCCTTCTGCCGGTTATTTGTAAGTCAACGGTTCCTCTGGTTTCGTTGTCCTGGAAGTTTAGGTAGCTCAGGTTTCCCTCCCAATTTCCGTCCAGTAGTTTTACAATTTCAAGTTTATCCGCATAGGATTGGGCACACACCGGACCTGAGCCGAGCAAGGGAATCAAAGTCAATAGCAATGGTTTCATCGTGTTGTATTTTGAGTTATTCATATCTTAAACTATCTACCGGATTAGTTTTAGCCAATTTTAGCATATGATAGGCCGTAGTGATCAGCGTGATGACCATCAATGCAACAATCGGCCATAAGAATGTGGTGATTGAGAAACTAATCTTGTTGGTAAATTCTTCCAGCCACTTTTCGCCCAGGTAATAGGCAGTGGGTACGGCTACCAGCAGGGCCAGAAATATAAGTTTGAGAAAATCAAGGGAGAGGTTCCAAAGTAATGAAATCGTATTTGCTCCCAATACCTTCCGGATCCCCACTTCTTTCGTCCTTTGTGATAAATTATACGCGGAAAGGCTAAAAAGCCCAAGCGCCGCCAGGAAAATACCTAGGACCGTAAAAAGGAGCATCACCCATCCGAAATTCATTTCACTTTGGTACTGATTCGCAAAGCGATCGTCCAAAAACTCGTATTGAAATAGATTATCCGGGAAGATAGTCTCAAACTCTTTTTCTATAATCTGTAATACCTCTTTCGTAGAAGCCGTTGGATCATCTCCCGTATTATATCGCACAGAAAAGAAATTCGCATTAGTATCAAATAAATAGAGCGCCGGTTCAACACTTATTTTTAAAGATCTGTGATTATAGTCTTTAATCACTCCGATTATTTTCACGGTCAAGCCATCCGAAGCTACCGTTTTGCCCAAGGCCTCCTCCGGGCTATCGAACATTAACGGTCCAAGTGCCGCTTCATTGATTAATGCCCGTAATGCTAAATCCTCACCCATATACTTACTTTGCCCCGCCATGATTTCAGGCTCGAACACCTCATAAAATTCATTGTCGATATACGTGATGGAAATACCCTGATCCATTTCATTGGAGCTGGACTTGTCGGTCCGTTTCAGATCACCGGTCGACCAATTGAAACCTCCGGAAGGAATAGAGCCTGAGGCTGAGACTGCGGATATTTGGCTGTAAGCAGTCAGTGCATTTTTAAACGATTGCGCACGAGCTCCGTATTCTTCGGTGTTTTGCCTCGGTCGTTCCACCACAATGACTTGTTCGATGTTAATGCCAAGATCTTTGTTTTGAAAATAGGCCACCTGCTGGTAAATGATATAGCTCGTAGTCATCAACGCCAGGGAAAGCACAAACTGCACCACCACACTTCCTTTCCGGTATACCAACCCCTTGCCGTAATTCGATACTTTGCCTTTCACAATGTCGGTCATGGAAAAAGCAGCGATGAGCAGAGACGGTTGTACCGCCGACCACACTACACCTATGAATACGGGAATGAGCGCTGCGCCCAGTACCAACGGATTCGAAAACAGCGGTTGAGTAAAAGCTCCTCCAATGTACTCCGATAGAAGTGGCATGGAAAGTTGCACCGTAGTGACCGCCAATAAAAAGGCGGCGACATTCACCATAAACGCCTCCAGGCTAAACTGACCGATGAGTTGTCCCTTGCTTGCCCCTAAGTTTTTTCTGACCCCCACCTCTTTTGCTCTCTGAAAACCTTTCGCGGTAACCAGGTTCACATAGTTAATGATGGCCATTAAGAGAATAATCAGGCCTACGATCAATAAAAAATATACCGACAGTGCATTCCTATTTTGACCGTATTCATTGCCGTAGTCAGTACTTAAATGAATCTCCTCAACCGGTTGAAAAAAAACTTCAAGATTGGTACTTAACCTAAATTCTTCTCCGATGTACTTGTCCAGGAAATCGATCATACTCTGATCCGAAACGCGGGTGCCGGGCCTGAGCTTCGCGTAAGTGTAAAAATCACTCCATCCCCAATTATCAAATTTTGCCCAGAAACTATTATTGCTTTCAATCGACTTCAAGGAAATCAGCGCATCCATTCGAAAATGCGAGTTCTGGGGAATTGACTGTAACACACCGCCCACTGATAGCTTAAGCAAACCGAAATTATATTCGTAATAATCGATCTCTTTCCCTAGTACCTCCAAATTGCCAAAATAATCTAAAGCCATATCTTCGGTAATGATGATCATACCTGGTCTATCTAAGGCAGAGAGACTTCCGGATAACAGAGGAAAATTAAACACCTTCAGGAAAGAAGCTTCCGTCATGATCAGGTTGTCGGATAAATTGGAAACCTTTTTGTCTATCGTCTCCAATATTCCGGATGACTCTCTAAACCTGACCGCAGCTTCTATCTCTTCAAATTCGGAGGTCAATAAAGGAGCTACGGGCACGGGCGTAGAGGCCAGGTTACCCTCCGTACTTGAGGTCACAATGCGGTAAATCGAGCTGGATTTGGTATGGAACTGATCAAAGCTTGTTTCGAACATGAAAAAATGGATAATCAAAATACAAGACGCCATGCCGATTGACAGCCCCATAATATTCACAACGAAATAGGTGGGAGACTTAAGAATATTTCGAACAGCTATTTTGAAATAGTTAGAGAGCATTTACAATACGTTTTACGTTCAGATAATCTATGTTGATGCCAATTATTTATAGGACTGGTTTTCAAGTACTTATAAAGTAAAAGAGTTTAGAAATTGTATCAGAGTGATACACTCTTTTGTATCGATATGATACAGGTCCTTACTACTCATACCGCAAACTTTCCACCGGATTTTTCAGGGCGGCTTTTAGTACCTGGAATCCGACGGTTAATGCCGCAATGACCAAAATCGTAAGAACGGGTAAGGCAAACATCCACCATTGCATCTCGATTCGGTAGGGATAACTCTCCAGCCATCTGGTCATACTCATCAAGCCCAAAGGCAAAGCTATCACTACGGAAATGGCAATGAGTATCAAATATTCATTGGAAAGCAGCAAATACAGCCGGGCGGTAGAGGCACCCAGTACTTTGCGTATGCCAATTTCTTTGGTTTTTTGGATGACCGAGTAAGACGACAGTCCGAAAAGTCCTAGTCCGGCAATAGCCATGGACATCATGGCAAAGAAGGATATGATCGTACCGAACTCACTGTCCGACTTATATTGCGCATCAAATTGTTGATCAAGAAAATCATAATCAAACGGTACCTCAGGAAAAAATTTATTCCAGATTCCTTCGATACTACTCACCGCACTCTTTACATTACCAGCTCTCTCATGCGCTGGCAAAGATTCATCTACATTTAACGAGAGTGAATAGTAATTGCTCCAGCTGCTTAAGACAAAACCACAAGGTTCAATCCTGTTTTTTAAGGATTGTTGGTGAAAATCTTTTACTACGCCTACTACGGTTAAATCAGGAAACATTCGGCCTTCCACCAACTTTTTTCCCAGCGCCTCTTCTGCCGACGAAAATCCGAAGAGACTCAATGCTTTTTCGTTGATCACAAAATCCCCGCGTCTAAAAGTACTTTCGCCCTCGCGGTAGAAGTGGCCGGCCACTAACTCCAGATCATAGGCATTTACAAAGTCACGATCGCAAGCGATGAGCATAATGTTTTTTCGGTCACCGTCAGTTGCCGTAGCCTTGCGGATGACGGTGCTCCAGCCAATGGGTTGCCCCGGTGTAAAACTGGAAGCGGTCATGTATTTCACAGAATTTAGAGCTACCACTTCTTCCTTAAAAGAATTAATTGCGTTACGCATGTCGTTGTTTTGGCTGTAAACGTTGCTCGGCGGTGAGTCTAAAAGTAGAACATTATCAATATTTACGCCAAGATCCTGATCTTTCATAAATGTGATCTGCTGATAGATGATATACGTACCTATGATCATCAGTGTGCTGGCAATAAATTGAAATACTACCAAACCTTTACGCAAAAATGCACCCTTTCCAAAAGCAGCTACTTTACCTTTGAGAACACTAGCCGGACTGAAACCTGAAAGTACGAAGGCAGGATATACACCCGAAAGCAGCGATCCTAAGACCAGCAAAGCGAATGCGGCTGACCAAAAAGGCAAGGTATGGCTTGGCGCTATTTGCATAGGATTAGTAAGTGAACTGAGATAAGGAAGCGAGATTTGGACTACAGTGAATGCCAGAATGGCGGCTAAAATATTGATGATGAAAGATTCAATAATGAACTGTACCCGAAGCTGCAGGGTCAACGAACCCAAAACCTTCCGTACACCCACCTCTCTGGCACGCTCCATGGCTCTAGCCGTAGACAAGTTAACAAAGTTGATCCAGGCAATGCACAATATAAAAATACCAATCAATGCGAGTCCATACAGGGTTTGTTCCGCCGTATCGGTGATAGTGTTGTCTTCCTGAAGTATATTCAAGTGTAAATCTTCGAGTGGCAGCAAGTTAAGCCGCCAGGTATTGGCCTCATCGTTAAAATTAGGATCGCTCTGAACAAAAAGGTTGATTGCGGTGCGGATTTCATCCCTAGACTTTTTACTTTTTAAAAAAGTACTTGAATTCCAATTTTCCCAGCTGTTCACCGCGCTTTCGCCTTCTACGACAGCGTAGGTGGGCATAGAAATAAGTACGTTAAGCTCAAAATCAGTATTGGAAGGCAAATCTTTAAAAACGCCTACAATTTCAAAGTCTTTGTCGCCGATGTTATTGCTAATCGTTACTGTCTCACCCACGGCCAACTCCGGGTTGGTAAATTTACTTACCAGGCTTTCGGGGAGTACTACCTTCATAGGTTCGTTCATTTTTGAAAACGAACCTGACACCATGCTAAGTCCGAGTGTAGATTCAATATTACTATCGCAATAGTACACTCCCGTTTCTTCAAACGTATCGACATTACCGTTTTTCTGGTACACCAGACTGTTATTTTGGTAATCGATATTCACGAGGCGGAACGCATTGTCCACCACAGGTTGCTGCATCAGCATGGGCTGTAGTGCCGTACCTGGGTAAAAGTATATGGTAGTACCTGTTTCCTGTTCACGCTCAAAATATACCCGGTAGATGTCTTCACTATCGGTGAAAAATTCTTCGTAACTAAACTCGTAGCTCACGTAATAAAAAATACTGAGACACGCGGCCATACCCAGCGCCAAACCGGATATGTTGAGGAAACTGAACATCTTTTTCTTCAGAATGCTGCGTAAAGCTATTTTGTAGTAATTCTTGAACATGACTGTCAATTTGAGTTTCCCAGTGGTAGTCTATTTCAGTGCCAAATTACTAACCTACTGATTATCAAATATTTACAATCACCACTTTTCATAATATTGTATCACAATGACACAATAATTTGTGTCATTGTGATACAATAAGTAGTTTTATACATCCAAGTATATTATGCATAAAAAGAAAGGTAGCGTATTGATCATCGACGATGATGAAGACGTATTGATCACCGCTAAAATGATTTTGAGAAGTCAGTTTGAACAGGTTCAGGTAGAATCATCACCCAAACAACTAGAGACCATTATCAAATCAAAAGCCCCGGATGTGATCATTCTGGATATGAACTTTAAGACCGGGGCCACCAGCGGCAACGAAGGGCTATTTTGGCTTCGTAGGATACGGAAACTCGATCCCCAGGTCCATGTAATTATGAATACGGCTTATGGCGATATACAACTAGCGGTAGCATGTATGAAAGAGGGTGCGATCGATTTTCTGGTCAAGCCCTGGGAAAAGGAAAAGCTATTGTCTACGGTGCGCAATGTTTTTGATCTAAAAGAGAGTAAAGAGGAGATCACTCGATTGGCGAGCACTTCAAAAGCGTTCGAAAATGACCTTCGTTTAGCCCAAGGCCGGCTTCTAGGTAAGTCGGCCGCCATGCAGGACGTATTTTCTATCATACGGAAAGTGGCTAAGACCGATGCCAACGTACTCATCCTAGGATCGAACGGCACGGGCAAAGAGCTGGTAGCACGGGCGCTCCATGATACTTCTCTTCGTAGTAAAAAGCCTTTTATTAAGGTTGATTTAGGATCAATTACGGCCTCGCTTTTTGAATCTGAGCTATTTGGTCACAAAAAAGGCGCTTTTACCGATGCCAAAGAAGATCGCATCGGACGATTTGAAATGGCCAAGGGAGGAACACTATTTCTCGACGAAATTGGTAACGTGCCCTTAAACCTTCAGGTGAAACTCCTGTCCGTATTGCAAAACCGGTCAATCTCCCGGGTTGGTGATCATAAAGAAATCCCCATAGATATCCGACTTATTTGTGCGACGAATAAACCGGTCCACGAGCTGGCCGAACAAGAGGATTTTCGGGAAGATTTGTTGTACCGGATTAACACCGTAGAGATCAATGTGCCGGATCTAAGCGATCGGAAGGAAGACATTGAATTATTAGTTGAACATTATCTGCAGTTGTACAGCAAAAAATACGAAAAATTTGATGTTCAGCTTAAAGCAGAAACTTTAACCAAGCTCAAGGCCTACAGCTGGCCAGGTAATGTGCGGGAACTTCAACATGCGGTAGAAAGGGCCGTAATCATGTCCGGA
>JBCCIX010000145.1:0-9394 GCA_039028075.1 Bacteroidota bacterium
GATCAACGGCGCTGCTTGGGCTCCCTCCACCCAGCTAATGCCCTGCGCTTTGGTGTAAGAAGCGTGGCCGGTGTAATCACGGATGGCTTCCCGGATCACAGTACCTTGTCCGTTTACCCATTCCAGGCCACTATCGTCCAGCACGTAATAGGCCATCAGCCCCTCTTCATTGCCTAGCAACCGGCGGGTACGGTTGGTCAATATCTCAGCGTCGTTCCGTACGGTGTTCCAGATCCGGATCTCATCCAGACGACCCAGGAAGCCACCACCGATGATTAACGGATCTTTATTCGGGACAAAATCAAAAGGTTGGTTGCTAAAGGCAAGGCTAACTTTTCTTCCATCAAAGAAGAGGTTGACTGTTTCAAGTCCATCATACACCATGGCTATGTGGGTCCAGACAAATGGTGGCAGGCTTTCGGTCGAAGCGAAGGCTGCCGCATCAATTTCCCCTTGTGCAGTGAGGCCTATTTGGTAATTACTGCCTTTGTCGAGGATCAGCACATTGCCAAAAGCCGTGGGATAGACCCAAAACTCGATGGTAAAGGCGCTATCCAGGTCCAGCACTGCTACATCGGGGATGATGATGTGATCTGTTACCTGATCCAGCTCTAGCGAAACCGGCACGTAGTCTAGGCCGCCCAGGATCCCTCGCAAAGAGACGTTCAAAGAATTAACGCCTCCGGGGTCCAGGGCCCGATTATAGATCGCTGAGATGGTCCCGCTGGTCATTACAGTGTTGTCTGGTGGATATACCTCGGTGATGATGGGAATTAGGCGATAGATGCTGCCCGTGCGCCATTCTGAAGAGGTCTCACTCCTCCACGGTTCTGTTCCTAAACCACATTGAGGAGTTAATCGCAACCGGTAATCGCCATCTACCAGACCGCTCACATCCAGATCGTAATGAATGTAACTATCCGTCCTGTAAGACTCCTGCAGGGTATCTACTGGAATGGTTTTCAGTAAAATAGGGGTACTGTTACCCTCCAGTGCATACTCTACCTTTATTTCGGTGAGATCCTGTGGCGCTTCCGTATCCGTCAAACCAGGGAGGGCAAATTGCAGGGGCAATATGTCTCCATCTGTTTGGTTGATAACCCACTGGTCTGCGGGAGCTTTCAGATCAATGCTTGCGACACAGGGTGATTTAAAGTGAACAGTGAGGTACACCGTATCCACGATCTTTATGCCTACTTTGGCCAATTCATCTTTATTATACTTATAGCTGCCTTTTTCACAGCCAGAGTACATCACGATAGGAATGTCCGGGTAAGAGATATCCCCGATGTTATAATCAGGTGCTTCAATTGTTAACTGGCCGTTAATCTGTTGCTCTACACCTACCGGTGATGATTCATCTGGGTCAAAAGCTACGGACAGTCCATCGCTCAGTTCGTCTCCATTGTAGCGAACAATGGCTCCCTTGGGATTATCACCCTGGTCCACTTGGATAAAGTATTCCTTACTGGTATTATCTATTGCTAGCTGTGTATTTCGAAGAGTCAGTTCAAATGCCGCGGTCTCTCCGGCTAATGCATACACTTCATAGGTGTTGCTAACCAGTTCCACACCTTGCCGGGGCTGGGTGCCAGACTCAAACGGACAGGCGCTCTGACCTGCGTTGGTGCCGAAAATTGGGGTACCGTACCGATCGTCTTTTTTGATGTCTACATTGAACTGATCGCCGGCATCGTCATCATAAAAAATAAAGGAATAGCCACCGCTTTTCGTTGTAGTGTTATTCTGCTTAGTTTCCCGGAGTCCTATAATGGAGGATTTAGTCTTAAATTTTGCTTTTGTACCAAAGACTGTTATCTCTGTTTCTTTTTCTTGTGTTAAACCAGAGCTGCTACCAAAAATACCTCCCTCTGATCCACTGTTCTTTTGAATATACTTATAGGTTTGCTTGGTAAGTCCTGAAAAAGAAATGTTCTCAGAAATGCCTTCAATGGCGCCGAAATCCACATTCAGGTCCGCAACTTCAAGTCCCACTGCCAACTTTTCTTCCTTGTAGTCAAATCCTGCTAGTGAAGCAATTGCAGCCTTTTTCGCTTCGTTTTCCGCCAGAATGGATTCCCATTTGTTGATTTGATTGGTATAGTCATCTATCTTATTCTGGTCATCCAAGGCGATTGCATCTTTCAACAAAACATTCAATTGTATCAACAGTACATCTTTCACATCCTGATGTGTGTAGATAAAGGGGGTAGAATTTCCAAATTTTGCTACTTCAATATCGTTTGCAAGAACAGGTGTGCAATTATCTACAGTTAACGACCTCCCTGTGCCAAACTGAATGACCGTACCTAACCCTATATAGACATCCGCATCCAGCCCGGTGAACGTATCGTCTGACGATGTGCTGATGGATTGACCCAGAGTATATTCCACGCTGTTGCCACCGGTGGTTTTAAAAGTAAAGGAAGAACTGGTTCCTAAACCCACAAAGGCGGCTACTTGTGCAATCTTTTTAATTACTCCTACTCCTGCAAGTACTTCAGTATCTGCACCGGACCCAAATCCAAAATCCAGCCCGATTTTGGTGCCTGCTGCATAGTTGTATTCCTGACGAAAGGAATATGAAGTATTTACCTCCAATGAGCTGCCATCTCCTGGAGGATCATGCAGAATCATCGAGACTACTGGTTCTTCAATGGTGAAGTTGTTGTTTTGCTGTTCATAACCTGTATTGTAGCTGATCAATTCACTTTTAGCATCTCGTCTATTGTGAGACGCGGTGACTTCCAGCAAACGGGTATAATCACCAGTGAAGTTGGGAACATTGGCAGCGAAAACCAGTCCCACATTTCCGTCCGCGTCCGTTTCAAATGAAAACCCGCTTCCTAATACCCCCATATCCCCGTCAAAGGAGACCATAGCCCCTTCTACCGGACAGGAGGAAGTAACATAGCTTTCCGCAACTGTAGCCATGACCATATACTCAATCCCCGTGGTCAACTCATACTTGACGTCACACAATGGAGCAACCAATGCACCAACGGTATCCAACTCGGTATCCCATTCGTACAACTCTGTAGTTATGGTCAAGGGGTTGCGGTGTTCAAAGTCTACATTCACCCAACCTTCGCTCACATCAATGATCTCCGACTCGAGCGTTTGAGTAGGGTCGGCAGCATTGGATAACCTGATGCTGTAGGATCCGGGTAGTAACCCATCTATTTTAAATACGGTAGCGTCCCGATTAAAGTGTTCCTCAGTAATTTCCCGGCGGAAAGGCGGCTCGGTCAGATCTGTACGCTCGATGGTTCCGGTCCAGGCTCCTACATGGTTATCACACGGTACTACAATATTACCCACTACACCAAAACGAGTAGTATTCTCAAAGTGCAGGTCGGAAATGACGTCCACAATGTTTAGTTCATATTGAGGACCCTGTGGCTGGTAGGCGTCATTGCTGGCCACATAGTCGTAGGCATACTTGCTGGAATAGGGAGCAGAAAACTCTCCCGTCCGTTCGGCACCCTCATGCAAGTCAAGGTAGTGATCCCAACCCTCTGCGGTTGGGCTAATGGCCCGGTTGCCTATTAAGCCATCAAAAGTATAGGAAAGCCATAAGGCAGTTGCATCCGTAGATAAGTATTCTCCTTCTTTGATCGTTTTTTCCAGCTTTCCCTGATCGTATGCTTCCGTGCGGATTTCCAACTGGTCAAGGTGGCCCGTAAAAGGGTTCACGCTGTCGCTTTCGCTGCCTTCATCACCTAAGGTAAGAAGCCCTGTAAGGTTGATATCGGACAAGCCTGAAATACCGGATTCCTTCTGATATGTTTCGTCAACGTACAACGTAACTATTGCTGCTGTTTTGTCGATGGTAAATGCAAAGAAGGTGAAATCATCCGATAATACTGCCTGTGAGGTAAGGAGATCATCCGTGCCATTTCGTACTGCCAGGCGTTTATTTTCTTTTAGGACGAGTTTCAGGTCTCCCAACGTTAACAAGGTTTGCAGGGGAGGGGCCACGTCAAACGTTGCTCTTCTGACCCATCCGGAGAAGGTCATTTGGTCCGTGCCGTTTAACACAGTGTTGGTTGAGGCCCAGCCGTTGTCCAAAAGTAGAGAGCGATTGCCTAAGGAACGAGCACGTGGCGTATTTTGAACTTCAAAAGTATGCAACCCCAGCGGAGAAGTAATGGAATAAACACCGGATTGATCCGTAGTCACGTCCTTAGTAGTAGAAACAACCGGTTGTCCATCTAGCAGGATATTTTGGCCTGCAGGAACAGGATATACCTGATCACCCTCGTGATATAGTACCTTTCCGGAAACAGGTAAGGAGGAAATGTCAGTGAAATCAGCGGTCTGTTTATAGTCTTCTGTATTCAGGCTTCGTTTCAGGTTTACCTGGCGGGAGGTGGGGTTAAATACATGGTTGGGCTTGTCTGGCGTTACCACGAGATCGAGGCCGTCAGCAGCTACTCCGGGATGAATGCCAGACACCACGTAACTGCCATTTGCTTGGGTAAACCCTCCGTAGACCAACGCTGGCGCTTCATCCGTAAGCCATTTCAGCGCACTGCCGCTGCCCACGTAGCTGCCACGGGTGTCTCGCGCCTGGTTGTAAATGTGATCCGTACCCGGAAGATCGAACCGATAGTAGAGCAGCAGGTTTTCTTCCTCACCGGAGAGGATGTGATCGTAACGAGACCGTACCTCTATATGCGATAACGTATCGCTCCATACTTTGAGTTCATCCAACCTCCAGGAGGCCGAGGGCGCACTAGCATTTAAGACGAATCGGTCTACCGTCTGCAGGCTGGGTAGCAGCGACTGCGTGCCGGAAGTTACCAAAAGGCTATCTTCGTAGATTTTACAACCCGTCTCGTAAAAGGTAAACGTATAGTGGTGCCAGGCCTGATCCGTTTTGACAGACGCGGTGAGGACCACATTGGCTGCCTGCACGACTTCCAGGTCTGATCCCTTGAACTGAATGGAGAGGTCACCTAATTGGAAGGGAGTAAGATCATGCATGGTGCTGTTGCTGTGGTACCAGAACTGAAGCGTAAAGGCATCCAACCCCCGAAAGCCTTCAATGGAAGGCACAAAAACCGGATCGCTGCCAGCATCAAACAATAGTGCGCTGCCTGGAATGGATCCATTTACCGCGGCCGCGCGCAGCTCCACCCCTTCAACATCTACCCCACCTTCGGTGGCAATCGAACCCGCTATTTCACCATTAGGGAAAATAAAACCTTCGTCTGTACCCAGAGGTGAAAAAGCCGGATCGCTGTTGTTATAACCTTCAACTTTGTAGGTATAAAGGGTGTTGGCCAAAGGTTGATCATCGGTGTAAACGATGGAATTGGAAATACTCAATCCATCGGCTGGTAGAGAGCCAATCAAGACCTCATCCCGAAAGATGTTGTATCCATCTGCGTTCTTTATATGGAGCCACGAAAGGGTTACTTTCTCTTTTTCTTCACCTTTACCGGCGATAAGCAAAACCTTGTCCAAGCTTAAAATGGGATGGTCAAAGTTGGTGTTCATCTCACCCAGACTTTGCCCATCGTAGCTATTCACTACGGTGGCTTCTTGGCTGCCAGACATGGTATTGGGCCAGCGCGAATGCATCAGTGGGTCAAGGCTTGTCACCGACTGGTTGTTGCTAAAGGCATCTTTACCGTAATAAATTAGTAATCCCTGACTTTCCAGATTGTCCAACTCTGGTTGGGACTGGGAGGCATAGGTAAGCCATTGGTTGTCAACAATCTCCCGGGCGGTACGTTTATCTGACCACCCGCGTACTTCGGTAAGCAACAGTTCGGTCCCTGCTTTTTTGTACAAGTACAACTCCCGGTCATTACTAAGATCATAGTTTAGGTCGGCCCGTTTGACCGCGTTGACGTACACTTCCAGTCGCTGAGCGTTATTCGAAACTACCAGCGCCATGTGGTGCCAGAAGTTCGTTCCCATCTCACTAGTGAGCGAAAGTGAAGCACTTTCTGTGCCCAACGAAACGGTTAGTCGATCACTGGAGGCCATGCGCACCTGCCAGAGGTCTTCATCCGCATTTAAGTCGGTGAGCAACCACTCGTTGTCCGGAGTGGTCGATTGGATCCAAAACTCGAGGGTGGCCTCTCCGGGATCACCCTGATCCAAAAGGTCGGAGCGGAGCGCTATCCCCAGGTTCAAATAGCTATTGAAGGCGTTGTTTTCCAGCCGCAGGACGGCGGTCTGCCCCCAGGAGGCTACCGCAGTCAGCAGCAGCACCCATTGCATGATGTAGTTTGTTATTTTTTTCATTTTTCATATATATTTTAGCGTATCACTTCTTTTCTTACTCCTTACGGGAAGTACCACAAACCAAGTTTTGCAAGTATCATGAAGCCACCTTTGGGCATTCCTTGATAGGTCCCCGGGTCTCTAAGACATCATTCTTGTAATCACGGAAAAGAGGAAATGACAGCGCGTGCTTTTTTTAAAAAGTATTTTCTATCGTTTCCAGGGTCAGCCGGAAGTCGTCTCCGGCTGCATCGTCATTGTCTGCCAGTACGACCCCTGAGGCCATTTGCCAGCTCCCCGATTGCCGCGTGATGTAGCTCTCGGCTCCCGGTTCAGCCAGCCCGGCATAGGGATATCCGATGTAGGCGACCTCCCAGACGTAGGACGGATCGTCCGCATAATCCGCTAAGACGACCTCATTCCCGTTCCTTTTCAAGAATAAATTTGGTATGCCGGCATAAGCGACCAACACCGTACCATGGGGCTGCCTGTAAATGATGAAGCTTTGTGCCAACCGGTTTTCGGAAGTCCGTTCGACGACTGCCGTCAGCCGGCTACCTTCCACCGTCAGATAGGTATTGTCGGCTTTTACTGCCATCCGATAGAGGGAAGGGATTTGTCCCAATCCCTGTGCTTGCCAGATGAGTGTAAAGAATAGGATACTTATATTTCGTGTTGTTTTCATGTTCAATTATTTCTAGTGATACCTATGTGATAGGAGATTATCTTTTATTATCCTGCTTCTCTTTCTTGTTGACTATTCTCTTTAAAGCCTTGAGCTCTTTATTGACTTCGATCAGGTGCAGGGTCAGTTCTTCCACCTTTTCTACCAGCAATCTGTTGATTTTCCCCAAGTCAGCGCCTTTTTCTACTACTTCCGCCTCGGTGGGCATTTTGGGCAGGTGCTTATGGGTCTGAATATAGGTTTCCAGTGCTTCCAGGGGCATTAATTCGTAATCATTGGCAAAAACGTAATCCGGAAAAGTACCCACGTTAAGTACAACGCGATCAGCAATGATGTGATCGGCAAAAATGCTATCAGCTTCAATATCGCCTGTGGATTTAATGTCCCCTGCTACTTCCAGCTTTTCAGAAGGAGTTGAGGTGCCAATGCCGATGTTACCGCCATCCCCTATGAATAGCCTGTAATTGGCTACATCTGTCTCTGCCAGGTTGAGTCCATCATCTTTAAGGTTCCAATGGTACTTATTGTCTCCGGACGAATTTTGAAAACCCATTAATACACTGTTTTCTCCACGCCCTCTAATGGTTAACGGTTTATTTAGATCCGTAGTGCCAATCCCTACATTGCCTCTAAAAAAAGCCGCATGATCGGATCCTTGAATTTCAAAACTTGATTCACCTCCATTCACTCCAACCGCAAATCCTTGATTGGCTTCAGAAGCATAGGTCAGAAATTGAACCTGAGAAGTGGCCATACTACGGGTAAATCCAGGGTTCTCATTCATGCCAATTCTCCAGTTATTATCATGGGCATGCCACATGAATATTTGCTTTTGACCTGTACTATTGCTGAGTAATATATCACCATTTACCTCTAGTTTTCTTTCGGGTTCTGCTACTCCGATGCCAAGATTTCCATCTTGGGTTAAGGTCATTCGACGAGTTCCTTTATTATCAGGATTATCATCTTCCGTAAATCCCCACCAGAGATCACCTTGATTAACCATATTCCAGGCCTGTCCATTATCATATTTTTCTTGACCTGTTTGTAATCTCAAATACGACCAGTGACTTGTATAGTCATCATTTATAGTCCAGCGATCATATTTAGTTCCATATCCATTTCCCCAGTCTATGTATTGTGCGCGTAAAAATGACATATTAGATAAAAGTACCATCACTAGTAAAAATCTTATTTCATTTCTTCTTTCTAAAAGTGATTTCAACTTTTGCATTATCCTTGATATGAAAAGCTGTCTTACCATTGTGTGTTTCATGATTAATTTATGTTGTTTATTTATTTTATGTACATGTTACAGTTATTCATTAATTAGCTAGTAATGGCACATGCCTTTTTCTCCTCGTTCATTTTCCAATTGGAATTCTTTTAAGCTTTATCTAATACTTCGCTCTATCTAATACTTCGCTCTGATGTAAATAGAGTCTGTATAGCAGTGCTGATAGCTGTATTTTTCCTCGTAAGAGGTAGTTGTAGATTTCTATAGTAATATAATATATTATCAGTTACTTACAAAATAAATATAATGAAAAGTGAAATAAATTTTAAAGTGATGTCTTTTGCTTGATCCAAATGCCTAGAACAAATTGGATTTTTCTTCTCCTCAACTAGGATCTACCTTCTTTTGAGTCAGTTTATACAGGTTTTCTGGCTGATCTCAGCCTGTTGGTAATAAGGCTTTATTGCAATATTGATAATTTAATCAAATTAATGATCAATTAAAATATTTATTTCATAAAAATTAAATTTATTTTTATAAATATCCTAAAAATTCCATTATAGCTTTTTATTAATGGTATCGATTTGGTGAACATCTTACTCAATAACATGAAAATGTCCATAAAAAGGTTGCTACATCAACTGAGAATGAAATTCAGTG
Organism: Bacteroidota bacterium; assembly: GCA_039028075.1. Taxonomy (GTDB): domain Bacteria; phylum Bacteroidota; class Bacteroidia; order Cytophagales; family Cyclobacteriaceae; genus Fulvivirga. The sequence goes on from JBCCIX010000145.1 coordinate 8,823, forward strand.
CTATTACAGGCATTATTACTTCGAAATAGCCATGACCTTTTCGCATCGGCGAACCTATCCTGGACTTTAAAACAAATTATGTAAACATATCATCAACTGAATTTTTAGAAATGCACTCAAATATTTTATGATAAGAAAACTTCTGAGATAGGGTAAAGCATTCAAGTATGTGTACTTGAATAACATGAATGTATATGATATTCCGATTAATCAAGAAAGGATATCAATCGAATGCTGACAAAAAGAAATCTATTTACAAAAGAGGTATTGATTATGATTTTGGTTATTGGTCTAACGAAAGCCTGATTCAATTAACAGAATTAGAAAAGGATACTATTCAGAAAATAACCAATGACACTAAATTTTAGCCTTCAAATTTTCCTTTTACTATTGCATGATCATTGACTTAGGAAAAAAGATATTAAAACCATAAAGGATTTTGTTTCTACGCTATTCTATGCTTCTAGGAGTACGAATATTTTGATTGAAGACCACTCTCTTTCTTTTTGAGAATAAACAGCATGGAATGTACGAATGCAAAAGTGGAGATCACCAAAGGCTCCATCAATGCA
>JBCCIX010000146.1:0-9322 GCA_039028075.1 Bacteroidota bacterium
AAGTATTCTAGGCGGTACAGGTCTAGCCATCTCCAAGAAATGTAAAAACAAGGACCATGCACTGAATTTCTCACTTTATTGCTGTAGTAGCATAGTTCAGAAGGGCATTTATACTTACGCAGGTGGACAGCCTGCACATCTTGAAGCCTGGGAATCCAATGAACTAAATAATTTCAACAAACAATTTTTTACAGAGACTCTTACATCGCATAAGCACGCTATTGTTCGTCCACGCTATTCAGGATACGTGGGTTTACAAGAGTCCATAGGTCTTTGCCTGCAACAGTACTTGAAAAGTGAAAAAAGCATAGAACAAACCTGGCGCGCTATTAATGAATTGTACAATACACGAAATTAAAGAGATAGAAAGTCGGCTTAACCTTAACAAATCATCAAATGAAAAAAATGCTATCCTGCGCTGATTATGCGTTCCCGTTACTTTCCCACGATAGAGTAATGCGACTTATTAAATTACTCGATCTAAAAGCTATTGATTTGGGTGTATTCGAAGGCAGATCACACGTAAGTCCCAGTGAAATTGCCGTTAATCCACGTCAAAATGGTCAAGAATTGCTCACTAAGCTTCAAGAAGCGGACCTATCCGTTGCGGACATTTTTTTGCAAACCGGCCCTAAGGTGACTATAGCCTCGACCAATAGTCCTGATAAAAAGGTGAGGGACAGTAACCGAGATGTTTTTAAATCCATATTGGAATTCAGCCGTACTATTCATTGCGACCATCTTACCGGTCTACCCGGAGTTTTGCATCCCAAAAGCTCATTTAAGCAGGATTGGGCCACAGCCTGCGAGGAAACTGCGTGGCGTGTTGAAATCGCTAAGGCACATAATATTACGTATGCGGTGGAACCCCACTTAGATTCTATCATCGAAACGCCAGAAACTGCCCTTCGGTTTGCCCAAGAAGTGCCAGGACTTACATTCGCTTTGGACTGTGGGCATTTTGTATTTCAAGGCATTGCTATGGAGGATATTTATCCACTCCTACCTTTTACTTCTCATTTTCACGCGCGGTGTGGTTCTGAAGGAAAACTTCAATGTGCTGTAAGTGAAAACACCATAAATTTTAAAGAGGTATTCCATCGTCTTCATCATTTGAATTATCGGGGTTACACCTGTTTGGAGTACGTCTACATCGACTGGCACCAATGTAATCGAAACGACAACATCTCTGAGACGCTCCTACTGCGAGACCTCATTAAGAGCTTTTAATTAAATGCTTGGGTAACGCGGTAGGCTCTTGACAGCCAAGTTGCTCCATAACCTGCTTCAACTGCATATAAAAAAGAGCCGCCGTATGGTTACCTCCCCTGCGGCCTAAAGCTCCCACCCCGAACATAAATGGCCTGCCTATAAATACAAAATCCGCGCCAACGGCTAACGCCCTGGCAATGTCGGGTCCGGATCGTATACCTCCATCCATCATAATGTTAATACGACCACTGTATTTCTTAACGAGTCTTTGAAGCGAATTAATGGATGACTCACCAGCGTCTATTTGTCTACCTCCATGGTTGGACACAACTATGCCATCAGCGCCCCAGTGAATCGCTTTCTCTGTGTCCTGTTCGTTCACCATACCTTTAATGACCAATTTACCTTTCCAGATATCTCTAATTTCACGAATTTTCGACTCAGTTAATCTTCCATCAAAAGTCTCGTTCATAAACTTACCCAACTGACTTAAATTCAATCCTTTAGGCATATATTTTTCTAACGTAGCGAATTTTGGAGTACCGTACCTTAAGGTATGAATCACCCATCTTGGCCGGAACATCATTTGAAAGACATTTAACGCTGTCATTTTTGGTGGCATCGCCAATCCATTTTTAACATCTTTATACCGAATGCCGAAAGTGGGAGTATCAGCCAGTAACACCAGAACCCTACACCCAGCATCCCAGGCTCTTTTTAAAACATCTAGTCTTAGCGACGTCTGCGCGGGATAGTATAACTGAAACCAAAAATGACCTTCGGTAATTCTGGCAATGCTTTCAATGCTTGTAGTGGTGACCGTACTTAATACAAATGGTATGTTATTGTGATGAGCTGTAAGAGCCAATATTTCGGGAGCTCCCGGCCACATCAAACCCTGTAAACCAATAGGCGCTATACCAAAAGGTGCCGCATAGGTATGACCAAAAATTGTTTTTGCTAGCTTTGGTGCATTCACATCTACGAGATATTCCGGCATTAACTCTACCCTTTGAAGATCAGCTATGTTTTTACCCAGATTGATTTCTTCGTTAGCTCCTCCAATCAAGTATTCAAAGGCAAAACGGGGAAGTCTTTTAGCTGCCACTCTGCGTAGACTTTCCACTGAAGGAAACCGGCTTATAAATTGATCTTGCATGTCCTGCATAGTAGACTACATGATTATTCCAGACGATAAAAATTGCTGGCAGTTCTACCGAAGATCTGTTCTTTTTCTTGATTACTGAGAGATGTACAATGAGATGTAATCAAATCGATCACTTCGGTGTAATTGGCCGCAAGTGATGAAATAGGCCAATCGCTACCAAACATTAAACGCTCAGGGCCAAAATAATCCAGTGTAGCTGAAAGATAAGGCTCAAAATCCGAAGCCTGCCATTTAACCCAATCAGCCTGCGTAACTAGACCAGATATTTTCACATATACCTCAGGAAAATGAGACATTGCTTCAATACCTTTAGACCATTGACTGAAAGATTTATTCTTTATAGCTGGTTTTGCAATATGATTAACAACAAGCTTTGTATGACCATCAACTTCCTTTATAAAAGCCACTGTTTCTGCCAGTTGATGCTCAGTAATCAATATATCGTATGAAAAGCCATACCTGCCTAACGTTTTCACCTGCTGAATAAAACTTGACTGCGTCAAAAATCCGGGAGGTGCTGAATGTAAAAGATGACGAAAGCCCTTAAGTTCAGGACAGGAAGTGAGTATATCCAGCTGTTTATCTAATTGATGAGTATTAAAATTTATCCAACCTACCACCCCTTTTATTATTGAGCTGTTTTTGGCTAAATCCACTAAAAACTGTGTTTCCTGTTCTGTTGGAAGAGCCTGAACGGCAACGACCCCATCAATCTCATGTAAAGATAAGTTAGACTCTAAATGGATTGGAAGCCTATCTTTTCGCAGTATAGCTAACTCATCTTTAATCCATTCGTGAACAATGGGGTCGTATTTCCAAAAGTGGCAGTGAGCGTCAATACGCATATTTAATTCTGATAAGCGACTACCCTTTGCTTTGATGTACCAAGTCCTTCAATACGCAACTCCAATTCGTCACCTGGCGTTAAGTATCTAGGAGGGTCGAGACCCAGACCAACACCTGCAGGTGTACCGGTAGAAATCACATCTCCGGGAAGCAGTGTCATAAATTCAGATAGATGGCTTACAATCGTAGGGATATCAAAAATCAAATCGCTGGTGTTACTATCCTGAACAGTATCACCATTGAGCTTAAGCCAAAGTCGTAAATTATGAGGTTCCAAGATATCTTCTTTTGTCGCCAAAAAAGGACCTAATGGCGCAAAAGTATCTGCGCTTTTCCCCTTTACCCATTGTCCTCCTCTATCCAATTGGAAGGATCGCTCACTCACATCATTATGAATGCAATATCCTGCGATGTAGTCCATAGCAGATTCTTTATTGATATAGGAGGCTCGCCGCCCAATTACAACCGCTAACTCAACTTCCCAGTCGGTTTTTTTTGAATTCTTAGGAATAATTATTTCATCATAAGGACCCACTATAGATGATGTAGATTTGAAGAAGATAACGGGTTCTAAAGGAACTTCCATACCACTTTCTACCGCATGCTTGTAATAATTAAGACCGATACATATGATTTTAGAAGGCCTAGCAAGAGGTGAAGCCCACCTTACATCTTCGGCCACCTCCACTAATCGGTCTCGTTCGGATGAAATCCAACGTTTAAGTCGTTCTGGACCATCCGAAGCAAAAAAGTGCTCATTAAAGTCTTCTCCAAATTGACTTACATCGAGTCTCCTACCATCTTCCGTGAGTAATCCCGGTCGCTCCTTTCCCGCTACTCCAAAACGGATTAGTTTCATAGCCTAATATATTTAAATACTTAAAATCGTTTTTGCTGAAAGGCAAGAAATTATTTTCCTGGTGACTTTCAGTAGTAAAAGTGTTCAATATGTTGTTATTGAACTTGTCGTAATTCATCAATTCTCTGCACTTTTTGTTCTATCTTAAATTAGTGAATCCACCATCAATCAGGTAGTTATTTCCAGTGATGAAGGAAGCTGCGTCTGAACAAAGATATAAGGCAAGTTTTGCTACCTCTTCAGGGCTACCCATCCGCCCTAGTGGCTGAGCCGCAGACAACTGATCAAACATTTCCTTTTTACGCTCAGTATACTTTTCGGTTAGGAACTGATCTACAAATGGGGTATGTATCCGCGCAGGAGATATACAATTGCAACGAATTTTATGATTAATATAGTCTCTGGCCACTGAAAAGGTCATAGTCAAGACAGCACCTTTTGTCATTGAGTAGGCAAATCGATCAGGTAGTCCTGCGGAAGAAGCGATGGAAGCTATATTTAATATTACTCCTCGTTTTGATTTTTTAAAGTGCGGTATACACGACCTCATACCGTTGTAAACCCCTTTTACATTTACTCGGTATAATCTATCCATATCTTCTTCTGCAGTAGATTCTATGGTACCTATATGAGCTATTCCGGCATTATTAATGAGTATATCAATGGCTTGCTCTGCATTAATTTTATCAATCAAGGCTGTGAATTCTGGTTGAGAAGTTACATCGCATTTATGAGCTGTAGCCCACTGCCCCTCCGCAATAAGCTGATTGGCCAGTGTCTTGGCTTGCTCATCATTAAGGTCAAGAATATGGACATGCGCATCTGCCTTAGAAAACATTTTACAGATTTCTCTACCGATACCGCTAGCTCCTCCTGTTACAACCACATTTTTATTTTGGAAATCGAGCATCTTCATTTTAGTTAAAAAGTAAGTAAAGAATAACCATTACCACACCTAATAAGCCCCAGAGCGCACGGGACTGAAGTGATAATTTGTAGTTTAACGCTTGGTAGGACTGTTGAAGACTTGGGAAAATTACCGGTTCATTTCGCTTTTTGTCGGTCAGTGTAACCACTATAATAACCGCGCAGATAAATACGAAAAGGTAAAATGAAACCAGAAGAAAATGCGGCCAGAATGACTGATCAGGAAACTTCAGCAGTTGTAAAAATCCTACGCTCAAACTGACTAAGGATCCTATTACTAGACCACTATTGGCTGCCTTTACCGTCATTTTTTTCCACAATACACCTAATAGAAACACCGCAGACATAGGAGGCGCTAAGTATCCAAGTATGGCTTGAAATAAGCTGAACAGATCCATACCACTAATTCTATCTAGACCTAGCGCAATGAGAACGGCAAGAACAGCACCTAAAAGTATTGATAGACGTCCTACTCTTACGAGAGTGATAGAATGAGCCTTTGAATTAATTCTTTTAAAATAAATATCCATTGTAAAAACAGTACTCAATGAATTGAGAGCGGAGTCTATTGTACTAATTAATGCGGCAATTAGAACCGCCATAATTAGACCTACCATACCCGCCGGCATTAGCCCAGTTACCATAGTCATGTAAGCTTCATTTTCATCTCCAAGATCAGGGTACAACAGGTAGCAGATAATACCAGGAAGGATGAACAGCGGCACATCTAGAATTTTCAGCCATCCCGTAAAGTTCGTTCCTAACTGACCTTCCCTTAGATCTTTTGCCCCCAATACCGATTGAACCATACTTTGATCAGTACACCAAAACCACAGTCCTAACACAGGATAGCCAAGAACGATTGCAATCCAGGGAAAATCCTGATTATCCGCGGGTAAGAATAGTTTCCAGTAGTTTGATGGTACGTCTGAAATTAGTAGATTAAGATTATCTAGCTCTATAAGTCCAGTGATTACTAATGCACTTGAGGCCGCGATCAATAAAATCATTTGAAAAACATTAGTGATGGCTATAGCCTCTAAGCCTCCTGCTACGGCAAAGAAAGCAGCTATCAGCATAAGGGCGGAAACCGATAACCACAGAGGCCAATCCATAATCTGATTGACCAAGAGCCCACCCGCATAAAGAGTAAGACCTAGCCAAGAGATAAGTATTGTAAGTACAGAATACCAAGCTAATATTTCTCTCGTTGTGGTATTAAAGCGATTACCCATAAACTCAGGTAGTGTGGTAATACCAGTGTTCTTGTAGTGCGGAGCGAATACTAGCGCCAGGACACCGATAAAGGCAAATGCATACCACGAAAAATTAGCAGCTACTAATCCGGTAGTGTAGCCTATGGCACACGAAGCTATCAGCATAGAAGGGCCCACGTTAGTCCCCCACATGGTAAGTCCAATACTGTACCATTTGAGAGATCTACCTGCCATAAATAACGCTTGCTCATTAGACTTTTTATTACGAAAGCTGATATAAGCTCCTAGGGCTACTAAAGAGAGCAGGTAGATGATTAAAACGCCAAAATCAACGGCGTGTAAGTATGTATGTATTTCCAAGTATAATTACTTCAGCGAGACTTAGTCCCAAACTTTGTATCCCGTGATTCTATCTTCTTTTTGCAATCTTTCCCAGTCTACCCGCAAACCAATGCCAGGTTGATCGACCATTGTAAACTGACCCCTGTCAACTTTAGGCTTATCGATAAAAATTTCGCTCAATGGTTCCAAAATGGGTTTTAAAAACTCCAGTTTTGCATTTTTACCTGCTATGGCTACAAAGGAACTATTGAAATAGCTGGTGCCTCCGCTACTAAAATCCAAGTTATATCTTTGAGCTAATTGAGCAATTTCCAACCAATCATTAATACTACTAATGTGTCCTGCAATGGGTTGTAGGTGCTTAACTCCAGCTTGAACGATTGTTGGAAACACAAGTGAAGATCGCTCGGACTCTCCGTAGGCAATTTTTAATTTTGAGCTTTCGCAAAGGTTGCTAATCTCATGAATTGAGGCGGCCAATACGGGCTCCTCCAGCCACGCAATATTTAAATATTCAAGTTCTTTGACTAACATTTTTGCCTTTAAGAGAGTTAGAGACTGGTTGGCGTCAACCGCTAATTGTGTTTTAGGCTGTAGAGCCTCACGCACTGATTGTATGCGTTGAATATCATCGACCAAAGATGACTCCAGACCGCCGAATTTTATTTTAATCGTCTTATAACCCTCGGCTTCCCAAGATAAACATTCATCGATAAGTTCCGTGCCAACTATATTTATACCTCCTCCACTAGCATAGGCCTTTACCTTATTGGTTGTAGCTCCTAAATATTGATATAAAGGAAGATCTTTTCGTGTAGCCGCCAAATCATAAAAAACGCGATCAAGATGTCCTAGCGCCTGTGCTGCACTTCCGCGAAAACCTTCGTTTCTTATGCTCCAAAATAATCTGCGATAAATCTTCTCATAGTTATCAGTTGAATTCAGGAGAATAGGTGCAAAGAAATCTTGTAAATATCGTACCGCACTGCTTGGATATTCACATTCTCCGATACTACCTTCTGCATCTGTTAAACGCACAAAACAGGTCTGATAAGAGTGGAATGGACCCATGGTGGCATCGTAAAAGGGCTGTGCATATGTAATCGGCGCAATACATCTGATTTCAATTTTACGAATATGAAAAAACTCGTTCAATATTGATGATTTAAATGGCAGGGGTGGCAATGTGGTTTGAGCTAAATTCATCTTGATAAGGCATGATTTATCTCATCAAAAAGACCCTGGTCAAGCACTCCGTCACCGTAATCATGCAGAAAACTTGTTAACTGCATCATATTTCGTGGGCCAATAACAATATGGTCCACCTCTGAAATCGACAAAACATAGCGATGCGCTAATGAGGAAAGTAATAAACCGTAGTCGTCAGCGAAGCTTTTAACAATTCTAGCCTTTCTTAAAGCATCAGTTGAGATCCAATTTGGGGCGGAATCCTGATACCTATCGTACCTATTGCCTAATAACCCCATGTGTAATGCACTTCCTTGGTACCGGATCAAACCCATCGAGTTAAATAAGGGAACCTGCTCCTGCATAGCAGAGAGACAGCATGCATCCAAATCATTAAAACCCATAACTACATCGAAGAGGCCGGCCTGAATGAAAGGATAGTAGATAGGCGTTACGATGCCTCCTAAGCCAACTGATCGTACCGTACCTGCTTTCCTAAGATCTTCAAGGAACCTAATTACATCACTGACCTGGTTTACAGGCACTTTTTCCGGCTCATGCAAAAAAAGTAGATCCAATGATCCTCGCCCTAATCGCCGAATACTTTGGTTTACACTTGCCGTCATACTCACCCTTTCATAATTGTTAAGATTAGTATCCTCTGCTCTTCCTTCCCGTTTTCCAACCTTAGTACTTACAAATGGTTTCTCACCACTCCACTGCTCGAGTGCCCTGGCTACTATGAGCTCCGCACAACTGTAAGCCGGAGCAGTGTCTATTCGATTTATCCCGTTTTGCAGTGCATTTAAAATAGTTTGAATTGACTCCTTTTCATCTATTTCACCCCAGGCGCCACCTAGGCTAGCCGTGCCAAGCACAATACCCGGCGTTGACCCGTCAGATCTGTAGGTTGGCTTATGACGTTTTAGTTCGATCATTTATTAATGAATCCTTTTTTTCAAACCGATCTGACTCACTATTTCTTTTCCTTGTCCCTGATCTACCGAATGAATAGTATTTTTAATCAAAATGATTCCCGGTTGGTGCATCTTCAGCATATTAGGAATGCCATAGCCAATAATGTTGTCTTCAATGATCATTGGTTTTTCTTCTGAACCACCGCTCTTTTCATCACAATAGATGCCCGCCACAATGGTCTGTTGAGTTGCCTCTGATTTGCTAATGCCGTGAATGTAATTTCTGTAAATCTTAGTGCCGGGCTGATACGACAATGTGTAGATTCCGGAACCATCATTCATTTTCTTGACCACATCGAATACTTCGTTGTAGGCTATCACGTTGTTCCGCATGGCGTTGGATTGGTCCGTCCAGCCGTAGCCTAAACTAATTCCGGTATAAGGGAGGTCTGAAATAACATTATGGGTAATTTGAAGACCAATGGGATAACCTGCTGCAATGCCAACACACCCAAAATAATCTGATGCGACATTCGTGATAACATTACTAGAGATGGTATCGTATCTGCTAACCTCACGCTGATCTGAAGGATTATATGGAGTATGAAACTCAGTAGATTCGTCCTGAGTGAATTTACCTACCGAA
>JBCCIX010000147.1:0-9314 GCA_039028075.1 Bacteroidota bacterium
AAGAATTATCCCAGCGCTTCGTTTTAAGACGGGGTGGAAAAGTAGAGGATACCACGAGAAATAAAGCGGAAAGTTTCTTTTTTTACTCGCAGCGTGCTGTTTCTAACTGAGGTTGGTTTTTGATTTGGAATTCGTAATTCATCGCAATCACTTTACACTTTTGGAGGAAAAGGCCCTTTTTTGGAAGGAGGCCGAAACCTTGCTACTTGCTGATCTTCACCTGGGTAAAGCCAATCATTTCCGGAAGAGCGGAATTCCCGTTCCCAATAAGCCCAATGATAGGAATATAGATAGACTGATCAGCTTGTTACAGCATGTAAAACCCCAGCGAGTCATTTTCATGGGTGACCTTTTTCATAGCGTTTACAATCCGGAGTGGGAGGTATTTGGTCAGGTATTGACGTATTTTCCGGCTATCAGTTTTGAATTGGTCATAGGGAATCATGATATTTTGGGTAAGCATCAGTATGACAAGCATGGGCTTCTTGTTCATTCGGAACCTATTGAAGAGTATGGAATACTCTTATCGCACGAACCGTTAGATACCTACTCCAAAGACCAATATAATGTAGCGGGTCATATTCATCCTGGGGTGTTACTACGAGGTAAAGGAAGGCAAGCTTTACGGTTGCCATGTTTTTATTTTAGTAATCGTCAGGCGCTTTTACCGGCTTTTGGTGAGCTGACGGGCACCTACCTGATTACGCCTAAGAAAGGGGATAAGGTGGTCGTTGTTGTGGATGGGAAGCTGGTGGAGTTTTAAAACTAATGACCGCCATTCCTGCGTAGGCAGGAATCTCAAGCCAGAAGAGCAGACTAATTATCGTTTCTTATCTACGGGATTCCGGGTCTCCACTTCGTTTCGCCGGAATGACGTGAATAATAAAAATTTTTTTACCATCTTGTAACAAACGAATCAATCGGTCGTCTCGGCTATGAGTATGAGCTTAGAAGCTTTTAAGACTAAAGTTTTACCAGTAAAGGATAAGTTGTATCGATTCGCTTTGAAGCTGGTAAAGAGTGAGCCCGAAGCGCAGGATGTTGTTCAAGAGGTGCTCATAAAGGTGTGGGATAAACGCAATGACATGTACAAGGTGGAAAATTTGGAAGCTTGGTGCATGCGTGTAACCCGGAATCTTTGCTTGGATAAATTAAAATCGAAGTATGCGAGTAAAACGAGTGGACTTGAGGAGAACTTTGAGATCTCACAAGGTGAAAAAGCAAATCCTTATCGATCAACTGAAATGAAAGATATCATGCAAAACATTGGAAACCTGATTTCATCCTTGCCGGATAAGCAGAAGCAAGTTATCCAGTTGCGGGATGTGGAAGGATTTAGTTACAAAGAGATTGGTGATATTATGGAAATAGACATGAACCAGGTAAAAGTCAATCTTTTTAGAGCGAGGAAAGCAGTGCGAGAGAATCTATTAAATATCAATGCATATGGACTTGGATAGAATTGGAAGGCTGTTGGCGAAATATTGGGAATGTGAAACCTCAGTGGATGAGGAAAGAGAGCTACAGCTTTTCTTTTTGAATGAGAAGGTGCCCGATCAGTGGAAATCATATATACCGCTTTTTCAATACTACAGTAACGAAAAGAAAGAGAAAAAGCTGGATGCTGTGTTTGATGCTCGGGTAATCGCGCAAATTGAAAAGAAACCAACCGTTCGGCCGAGAGGCAAAGTCAGAAAGCTTTTTTATGACATCGCAAGAGTGGCGGCGGTAGGCTTGATCGTAGTAACCGCTACCTATTTCGTCCGCGACGACTATAAGAAGACAACTGCTGACCTAGGCACTTTTGAAACACCCGAAGAAGCTTTTGAAGAGACTAAGAAGGCATTGCAGATGATCTCAAAAAACTTTAACAAAGGGCGTAAAGAGGCCAGAAAAGTAGCAGTGTTTAACACAGCTCAAGAAAAGATTAAAAAAGACGATAACGAATTATAAATAAGAAAATGAAGAAGGTAGTAGTAATAATAATGGTAATAATGCTGGGTTTTTCTGCCCAGGCACAGGAAGATGCCGTCAGCCGGTTTTTCACCAAGTATGCGGATGACGAAAGTTTCAGCAACGTCAACATCACAGCCAGAATGTTCGGACTATTTACAGACCTTGAATTAGAGGATAAGGAAGATCAGGAAGTTATGAATGCCATTAGTAAGTTAAAGGGGCTCAAGATATTGGCTAAAGATCACGTTGTTAACGGTAAGGATTTATACAGAGAAGCGCTTGGGCTTCTTCCCAAAAAAGAGTTCGATGAGCTTATGTCTGTGCGTGATGAAGACAAAGACATGAAGTTTATGATTAAAGAAAAGAACGGCAAAATAGAAGAACTCGTAATGATTATGGGAGGAAACCGCGAATTCTTTATTCTTACGTTGTTCGGAGAAATTGATCTGAAACAAGTAGCCAGGATCTCAAAGGCTATGGATATAGATGGACTCGAAGGGTTAGAAAACATTAAGGGTAATTAAGACAACAACAATCAAAATAAATAGTGATGAAAAAGTTAGTAACAGTAATATTTGCGGTATGGATCGGGATTGGTTTTGCTCTTGGTCAGAGCAAAACCGTGAGGGAATTTCACGGGAAGTATAAAGATGACCGAGATGCGAAGGTAGTAAGCCTTAATGGGAGTCTTTTTAAGCTGATGTCTGCCATTGCTTCTTATGATACTGAAGATGAAGATGCGCAGGTCATTGCCCGTATTGGTGACGGTATTGAATCCATGGATATCCTTTCCGTTCCTCTTTTTGATTCTGGTTTGCAGCCCGCTGAATTTGACGGTCTAAAGGACAAGCTAAAGTCTGAGAAGTACGAAGAGCTTATGAATGTGAGGGACGGCAGAGATAGGGTATCCGTGATGACCCAAGGAGGTACAAATGAAGTTAAGAACATGGTTATTCTTATTCGAGATGAGGATAGTGCGGTAGTCGTGAATGTGAATGGTACTTTAGATATGAAAGATATTGCCTACCTCGCCAAAAAACGTAAGAACTGGTATTAATGACATTATGTCCCAGGCCTCGAGCCTGCCTTGTCGGCAGACGGGCCGGGGCCTAGAAGTCGTTTACAATCATTTTATTAAATTCGAGACCCCTGGTCAAGCCAGGGAATTTGCGCTTTAAATATTTAGTATGACACGAATAATCGTTTTTAGCGTTCTTCTAATTCCTGCCTTTGCTTTTGGACAGAGTAGAACGACCCAGAAATTCCATGAGGAACACGAAGATGCTCAGGTTTTGTTTTTTTATAAGAGCACACTTAAGATGCTTTATGAAGTGGTTGAGATTGAAGAAACCGCCGAGCTCAAGGATTTGGTAAAGGACATTGAAAGCATGAAATTCGTGCGGGTGGATAAGAATAAGACCGAAATTGATAAATCGTATTTCAAAAAATTAGTGAACGCATATCACGACGATGATTTTGAAGACCTCATGACCATGCGGCAAGAAGGCATGAATATCAATGTCTACATTAAAGAAAGTGGGGGTGAGACCAAAGGCCTTGTACTCCTTATGGATGACGATCAAAACCTAGCCGTATTAGATATAAAGGGCTTTGTTCCGCTAAACAAATTGGCGAAATTAGCTTCTGCCGTTCAGGATGTGAATGCATTTTAAAGAGGCAGCCATTCAGCTTACTAAGTAACCACTCCCACTTAAAACCTATTCAGCGTATTACTTCTTACGTTCTTAAAGGTATTCGTCAGATCAATCAAAGTAGAATCAAAGTAGTCAGAGGAATCTCACTTTATGAAATCTTTCATATCTTGGATCAATTAATCACTAGTTAATTAGCTCATTGGAAACCGTTTTAAGTATTCAGAACCTCACGAAGCGCTACGGCCGAATTACCGCAGTCAAAGATCTTTCTCTTGAGGTTCAACGAGGCAATGTATTTGGTATCCTCGGCCCCAATGGTAGTGGAAAAACTACTACGCTTGGCATTTTACTCGATGTTATCAATAAAACCCACGGAGATTTTTCCTGGTTCGGGGAACCTCCCACCAAAGAAGTGCGAAAGCGTATTGGTGCTATTCTGGAAACCCCCATCTTCTATCCCTATCTATCTGCGGTAAAAAATCTGGAGATTGTAGCTGAAATAAAAGGTGCTTCGAAGGATAACATCGACCCCGTATTAAAAACCGTGGAGCTCTATGACCGCAGAGACGATAAGTTTAGGACATACTCACTTGGGATGAAGCAACGGCTTTCGATTGCCTCCGCATTGATTTGTAATCCTGAAGTGATGATCCTCGATGAGCCTACCAACGGGCTTGACCCACAAGGAATTGCAGAGATCCGGGAATTGATAAAAAAGATTGCCGCTGACGGTAAAACGATTATTCTTGCCAGTCACTTACTGGATGAGGTGCAGAAAGTATGCACCCATTTCTGTGTCTTAAAAAAAGGCGCATTGCTGTACTCGGGAAGTGTTGATGAAATTGACAAGGGAGCCATATACGTAGAGGTAATCGCAGAATCAGGCTTAGAACAGGTGTTGAAAGATTGGAAGGGAGCTACAGAAGTGAAAAATGAAGAAGGTAAGTTCATCGTAAAATTGGTGGAAGGTAATTCTGCGAGTGATCTGAACAAATATCTATTCGGGAAGGGGCAAGTGGTATCTCACTTGGTGACACAGAAAAAGAGTTTGGAGCGACAATTTCTTGAACTTTTAGCCGAATCAGAAGATGCTTAGACTACTCAAAATAGACTTGCTGAAACTTGCTAATTACCGTGCTTTTTGGGTTCTGAATATACTGTACGGGCTCTTGATCATTGGTATTCCTGCAGGAGTTATGGAATTTCTAAAATGGCTGGATAGAATCGGGGATGGTGTAAAGGGGTTCAATCCTATGAAAATTCCGATTCTCCATTTTCCGGATATATGGCAGAATACTACCTATGTCTATACCTTTCTGAAGATTTTCATGGCCATAATAATTGTGATTTCCATCAGCAATGAATTCAGTTACAAAACCATCCGCCAGAACATCATTGATGGTATGAGCAGGGTTGATTTTTTAAAGTCAAAACTTGCTACTATTCTTCTTTTATCCATTGGATCTTCCTTGCTGGTTTTATTCACCTGCTTATTGACAGGTCTCATCTACACCACAGACTATGAATTTAGCGATGTATTCGATGGAATAGAATTTGTAGGGGCCTACTTTATTGACCTTTTCGGGTTTTTGGTATTTGCTTTTTTAATGACAGTGCTACTTAAGAGGTCGGCTTTAACTATTTTTATATTATTGATTTACAGATTGATTGAAGCGATTTGCATCGCTTTGTTACCAGATGCGATATCCGTAATTGGTAACTATTTTCCGCTCCAGGCGATGACCAATATGATAGAGGTGCCATTTCCTAAATACGCCTTTCAAGAGATCAAAGATTACGTGGTCATGCCCTATGTTGGCGTTTCTTTAGCTTGGATTGGGCTATTCATTTACGCGATTTATGCGAAGTTGAAAAGTAGCGACTTGTAGGTTTGGAGAAGGAGTGGGATAGCTTGTGTAGGTTTGCAATCTATTTTAGCTGGATTTAAATCATCTATGGCTCAGGATAAAATTACATTTGCCCAACCTCCACCAAAGTATACCGGACTACGCCTAGCTGAGCCTAAAAATGTCGCTGGAGGATTGGAGGCGGTGGTCTCTGCTACTCAACATGTGATAAGTCAGGTAGGGCTGATCGAGGGTACCAAGGCCATGCTTAACATAAATCAGTTTGATGGGTTTGATTGTCCTGGATGTGCCTGGCCTGATCCCGATGAGGAGCGGGCACAAGTTGAGTTTTGTGAAAATGGTGCTAAAGCAGTGGCTGAGGAGGCTACGACCAAGAAAGTAGATGCTAAATTTTTTAAGAAGCATTCCATTTCGAAACTATCAACATGGTCTGATTATGAAATCGGTAGAAGTGGCCGTCTCGTGGAGCCAATGATCGTAAAACCAGGTAGCGACCATTATCAACCGATTGCCTGGGATACTGCTTTCAAGTTGATTGGTAAACAATTAAATGAACTTAATTCACCTGATCAAGCCATTTTCTATACCTCCGGCCGAACCAGCAATGAAGCGGCTTTTTTATACCAACTTTTTGTGAGACAATACGGTACTAATAATCTTCCGGACTGCTCAAATATGTGTCACGAATCTAGTGGAGCGGGCTTGTCCGAAACGGTGGGTATTGGAAAAGGTTCTGTAAAACTAGATGATTTTTATAAAGCAGAGGTCATTATGATCATAGGGCAGAACCCGGGAACTAACCATCCCCGGATGCTTACAGCGCTACAGGAAGCCAAGCAGAAAGGGGCTAAGATCATAACGGTAAATCCACTTTCAGAAACAGGGTTGAACCGTTTTAAGCACCCCCAAAAGCCCATGGATATGCTGGGCTCCGGCACTGTACTGACCGATATTTTTTTGCAAGTGAGAATTAATGCGGATGTCCCCTTATTAAAGGCCATTCTAAAGCTCTTGTTAGAGCGAGAGAATGAATCGCCGGGTTCTGTCTTTGACCATGAATTTATCCAATCCAAAACAGAAGGCTTTGAAGATTTTTTGGCGGATCTATCCAAATATGATATCGACGACTTGGTAGCACAGAGTGGTGTTCCCAGGAGAGAGATCAATAAAGCGGTAAACCTACTGGCCATGAAAAAGAAGATCATCATCTGCTGGGCGATGGGGTTGACCCAGCATAGAAATGCAGTTGATAATATTCGTGAAGTGGTAAATCTCTTGTTGTTAAAAGGCAGCATAGGAAAACCCGGGGCAGGTACCTGCCCGGTGCGCGGCCATAGTAACGTCCAGGGGGATCGGACGATGGGTATCTGGGAGAAATTGAAGCCAGCTTTTGGTAAAAAACTGAAGCAGGAGTTTGATTTTGAACCGCCTAAAAAAGAAGGTTACGACGTGGTGGAGGCTATTGAGGCGATGAAAAAGGGTGAAGCCAAAGTTTTCCTCGCTATGGGCGGTAATTTTCTTTCGGCAACACCAGATACCGAGGTGACAGCACAAGCCCTTCGAAAATGTAAAATGACCATCCAGGTATCCACAAAACTGAATCGCAGTCATCTTATTCACGGTGAAACGGCCATAATTTTACCTTGCTTGGGTAGGACGGAGAGGGATGAGCAACGGGGAAAAATTCAATTTGTGACCGTCGAGAATTCCACCGGCGTTGTACATCAATCAAGGGGAGGGAAGACACCTGTTTCCAGTGGCTTGCTGAGTGAGCCTAAGATAGTAGCGGGCTTGGCAAATGCAACACTTCGGGACTCTAGGGTTGACTGGGACGGATTCACTGATAACTATGATCGAGTTCGTGATGCCATCGAAAGGACTATTCCCGGCTTTGAAAGGTATAACGAACGTGTGAGAAAACCAGGGGGTTTTTATCTGCCCAATGCCGCGCGGGAAGGTGATTTCAATACAAAGTCAAAGAAGGCGAACTTTACCATCAATGCGCTACCTCAGCATCGATTGAAGCCAGGTGAGTACCTAATGATGACGGTGCGCAGTCACGATCAATACAACACCACTATTTATGGTCTACACGACCGCTATCGCGGAATTTTCAACGAAAGAAGGGTGGTGATGATGAATGCTGAAGATATGCAAGAGGCTGGTATTGTGCAAAAGGATAAGATTAACCTGGTCAGCAACTACGACGATATTGAGCGGAGGGCTGAAGGTTTTATCGCCATCGCCTATGATATCCCCAGCCGTTGCGTTGCCACCTATTTCCCAGAGGCTAATGCGGTGATCCCTTATAACCATTACGCCCATACGAGTAAGACGCCTATTTCGAAGTCTGTGGTGGTCAGGTTAAAAAGGAATTGATATGTTACAACGCTATAAAAAAAAGCTATAAAATAAACGTCATTCCTGGCGTAACAAAGTGGAGACCAGGAATCCCAATAATTCAAGGAGATTCCCTGCCTGCGGCTGGCAGGCTGACTTCCGCTACACTTCATCAGGAATGACGATAATATTATCTTAACGTATGTCACTTGCTAAAAACACTTAGATATGAAGGTGATTGAAACAAAAGATCAATATGAAGAGGTTCTAAGGAAAATTGATGCACTTATGATAAAAATTAGGGGATAAATCATAGTTACGAAAACCCAAATTTTATTGTGATGGACGGACTTTCTGATCTTGTGGCAGATTATGAAGAAAAGCATTTTAAAATAGAAAAACCATCTTTGATCGATACTGTCAAATTAAGGATGTACCAGCTTGGTTTAAAGCAGAATGATTTAGCTAAACAATTGGATGTGCCAGCTACGAGGGTTAGTGAATATTTAAGAGGTAAAAGGGATATCACGATGGATGTAGCCAGGAAATTGCATTACCAGTTGAATATTGATGGCGACATAATTCTTCAATGATTATCATTTAATCCAATTTGTAAGCCGCGATTTTTTTAGATTTCTTGCGTGTATTAAAGTATCTTCAAGGTAATAGTATTTTCAATAAATGGAAGAGTATCATTTCAATATACTCCCGCGTCATCAGAAGACCCTTTGGAATCAATTAGGTGATACACCAGATCATTTTGTGCTTTATGGTGGAACGGCCGTTGCCCTTAGACTTGGGCATAGAGAGTCCATTGATTTTGACTTTTTTTCAAATTCAAGTTTCAACAATAACCAATTATATCGATCCATAAGCTATCTTGACGGAGGAAGGGTAATTCAGAGCGAACAGAATACACTTACTGTGCTTATACCTGGAAATGAAGCGTTTGTTAAGGTGTCTTTTTTTGGTAACCTGGGGCTGAATCAAGTAGAGGAGCCTACTCTTATGACTAATAGTATAAAAATGGCCTCTTTGTTAGATCTTTTTGGTATGAAATGCGCAACTGTGCCACAGCGAGTAGAATGGAAAGATTACGTGGACATTTATACTATATTAAATGAATCGAATTATACCCTCAGTGATGGATTATCAGCGGCTAAAGCCATCTATGGTAATCAGTACAACGAAATTTTTACTTTGAAGGCACTTTCTTATTTTGAAAATGACGAGTTGGGTAAACTAAGCCAAAATATTAAGGATGCATTGCTTGAACATGTCGAGTCAGTAGGAGAAATAAAAAACATGGATGTTAAAAATGGGATTGGCTACATTAACAAGCAATGAAACAAGGTGCGGATATTGATTTGGAGAAAGTAGCCCAATCGGTTAACTGGTTTGAAGACCCTAAGACGGTTTTGTTAAATCAGAATAAGTTCCTCTGCTATGTAATGAAGTATGGCATTTATGAGCATGTTCAAGAGGTTTATTCACG
>JBCCIX010000148.1:0-9305 GCA_039028075.1 Bacteroidota bacterium
AATTAGATGAACGGTTTCTTTTAGTAAAACCGCAGCCCCACCCGATATTACACCTATGAGACCTGCCAAAATCAGCATAAAGGTTTTAGTGTTGACGTGTTTAATTCGCCAAATAAGAAACTTTACTAAAATACTTTGAAAAAGCTTTACCAACGGGCCTAACATGCGCTGTCAAAGTTAGAATAATCGGCATTCACCTAACTTTAATCCGTTAAATTTATTGAGCCCATGAAGGAGATTATCAAAATAAAAGAAACGTGTTTATACATTCATGATTTGGAGGTAGCAAAAACCTTTTACCATGACAAATTGACACTGGAAATAATAAGTTATGTTGCTGATAAACATATCTTCTTTCGTGTAGGCAGTTCGGTTTTATTATGCTTCAATCCTAAAGACAGTAAATTAAAGCACTCGCCGCCTCCACATTTCGCACTGGGAAATCAACACTTTGCTTTTGAAGTACAAGCAGATGACTATGAAAAGGTTAAACGGAGAATAGTGAATCAGGGCATTGAAGTAACGGATACTGTAATTTGGAGTTCAGGTCAGGAGTCTTTCTACTTTAACGACCCTGAAAACAACGTGTTGGAAATAGTACCGTTAGGTGTTTGGGAGTAATCGATGTTTAAGTCGTTGCAGAAAACTGGCTTTATGCGTTTTTTTAGTGGGCTCTTCTTGTTCCACTAAAGAAACTTGGGTGTAAATGTTTTGATACCAGTGAGTATAGTCTTCATAGGTTATGCAATCGGTCATTAATTCTGTATCGGTCAGTATTTTTATGATGATATCCCTTGAATCTATATTTTTAATTTGAATTTGCTCAGCTTTCGGAAGATCTTGGACTCTTATGTAATGTATGCCTTTATAGACTTGGGCCTTTTGCACCGTACTGATTGTTTTTGAAATTATGAATATAAATATTTTGTGTTAAGCTTATGTAACCTCATCCTTAACATTATGTTGAAAAAAGGTTATACCGTACTATGCAATATATAGCTCTAAAGCCATCTTTCCAATTAATTTTCTTCCCCTCTGCATAAGTTCGGCCGTAATATGAAATCCCTACTTCGTACAATCTGATACCCGGTATTCGAGCTAATCTAGCCGTGATTTCCGGTTCAAAACCAAATCGTTTTTCTCTGATTTTTAGGGATTTAGCCATTTTAGTATCTACCAACTTGTAGCAGGTTTCCATATCCGTTAAGTTCAGATTTGTAAACATATTTGAAAGGAAAGTGAGGAATTTATTGCCAATGGAATGCCAGAAAAATAAAATTCTATGTGGGTTACCGCCGAGAAACCGACTACCAAAAACGGCATCCGCGACACCATCTACTACGGGGCGCAGCAATAAATTAAACTCTTGTGGGTCGTACTCGAGATCCGCATCCTGTATCACCAGGTATTCCCCGGAAGCTTCTTGTATACCGCGGTGAAGTGCGGCTCCTTTGCCCATATTTTTAGGCTGATCGAAACACTTTATACTGGCTTCAGGATGATTATCGCGATAATCCTGAATAATTTTGAGAGAGTTGTCTACTGAGGCATCGTTGATAATAATAAGTTCTTTTTCTATGTCCTGTATAAGCTTAACTTCTAACACTTTTTCCAGGAGCGTACGTATGGTCCGTTCTTCATTGTAGACCGGAATGATAACGGAAAGCGTGCTGATCATCTTTTGAATTTAAGCAAATACGTATCCGGATTAGGTAAGTGCTGAACTTGCTGAAAGCGCTCAGGATATTGCCGCACTGCAGGTAGCAAGTATCGTAGTGTATTGCCATAAACCTGATCGATGACCACGTAATCTACTTCTCGTTCTTCCAGGTGAGCTAGGAGTTCGTTTGGAGCTGCGAATTTATACCGTAGAGTATATTTGTTAGCGTAAAGGTGAAATAACGAAGGTTTACCACAGGCAACCACCGTTTCACCCTTAACATTTTGATCAAGCCACTTTGCTATCTCAAAATAGTTTTTCCATCCTGGAGAGTATCTTTCTTTGGCTTGGTCATGTATATCCGAGATGGGACTGAATTGAAATAAAAGAAACAGCCCCATAAGCGCAGCTGCAATGATTTTTCTGTTCGCCTTTTTTGCTACTAGCGTTATGCCATGATGTAAGCCATTGATCAGCAATAGAATGAACAATGGTACTACGGATACCACAAACCGGACCCCTATCCAAACCTGCGGCCACAGCATTAGAATAGCAAGTGTTGCCAATAAATACCCCGTGATTAACCATCTATGGTCCTTAAGCTTTAGCAAACCAAAAATCATGATACCCAGCACAAGTAGCCCGGCAAACCATTCTCCACCGGTAGCTTTCTGACCATAACCCGGTTCGAAGGCTGGAAATATCGCATCCGGCAATTCTTTGGTTACATATCTCGAGAAGTTTTCAAAGAACCGATCCACAAAGTCACCAAAATCTGCCTGGCCGAGTGCAGGTTGGTAGGGATTAACCATTTTCAGTTGCCTTATGTAAGAGCTTCCCCCCAAATTACTTCCGCGAATGAACCAGGGCGCAATGGCGATGGCAAACACACCTGTATACACAGCGATTGACTTCCAATTTTTCTTCATTAATAAAGCAAGTACAATACCTCCTATGAGGGCTACTCCTAACGATCGAACGTAATAGGCGGCTATTAAAGCAAGAAGCGTAAGCCATACGTATTTGTCTTTTAAATCAAGCTTACTTTGATCTGTTTTTGTAAAAAAGAACAAGGCCATTATACTGAAGCATAGAAACGGGATTTCAGACATAATCAGCGATGAGTACCACAAAATGTGAGCATTTAAGACGGCCAGAAGCGCTACACCCACTGCCATAAATTCGTCTTTGAGTAAGCTGAGCGCCAAAAAGTAGAACAAAAGCAGCCCAACTAAACCCACTAGTCCGGTAGCAATTTTTACGGGGACCAAATCGTTTGAGAACAACATGATGGCACTCAGCATCACCGGATACCCTGGCGGATAGTGATTACTAGGTCGTTTTGCACTACTTGAAATATTGACGTAACCTTCACCTTGTGCTAAGGCTTTGCCTAACATGTAATAGCTGGCATTATCTCCCAGCATAGCAAGTTTAGCATCAAATGTGTAGGAGAAAGCCCCTATAAAAACCACAACTAAAACGATGGTATTAATCCAGTGAGTACGTGCTTTCAATGAAGTAAGTTTTGACCTTGAACGATACGCTAAGATAGAGATTTCTGTATTTTGCCGTTAAAGAAAAATATATTCTGATTGATCGTAAGAAATTAAAAGAACCAGTTTTAACTTGAAAGCGTTGGTAAATGAAAAAAGCAATGAATCTGTTGAAAATCAAAAAGTTTATAGCCTACAATATTATTTTTATTGTCATTAACCTAGCGTGTAGTAGTCCTGCGGTGGATCATGGACCTGACTTACCTGTAGTGAGTGCCACAAATTCTCAGTTTAATTCGTATTGGTACGCTGGAAAGGCAGAGATTACATCCTACACGCTGAAGCAAACAAGGTATGGTGAAGTACACGACGGGGAAGCAGTATTGATCTTTGTTACAGAGCCATTTTCTAAATCAGACCAGGTTAAGCTTGATTATCCCGGTCAGGCGGGAGAGGATAAAATGACGGTGCTTAAGCTTAATTACACAAAAAAGTTCAATACAGGTATATATCCCTATTCAATGATGCTATCAGCGTTCACGCCTGTAGATACGTATAATTATAAATACACTCCAAAAGTGACTGCATCTATTCAAGAATGGTGTGGTCAAGTGTATACTCAGATGAATCTTACGAAGAATAAGTATCAAATCAACGCCTATTCTTATTTTCAGCAAGAAGGAGACCAAACGTTTAGCAGCCCTCAGGGATTCGTTGAAGATGAGATCTTTAACCGTATTCGAATCGATCATAAATCGTTACCCACGGGTGAATTTGAAATGATGCCCGGCCTGTTCTTTACGCGTCTAAAGCATGAAAATCTTAAAATGCAACCGGTCAAGGCCGAATTACAAGAAAAAGGGAAAATGATAACGTATTCATTTGAATTTAAAAACGATGACCGCAGGCTGGAAGTAATTTTCAATAAGGACTTTCCGCACAATATTCTCGAATGGACCGAAACGTTTAAAGGCAGAGGCAATCAGACGTTTACAACTACGGCTAAAGCAAAAAAAAGTGTTTTCATTGATTACTGGACAAAAAATAGCGTTTCGGACACTTACTTGAGAGATTCTTTAGATCTTCGATTTTGAATCAAGACCATACCTCTGTTATTTTCATTCCTGAGATTATAGGTTTTACGCAGTTCGTTAATCAAACAGAAATTAAGCACGGGCAACATATTTTTTCCGAAATACCGGAAATAATCATTAACTCCAATACATTTAGTCTGCAGGTAGCCGAAATAGAGGGAGATGCGGCTTTTTTTTATCGTGAAAAATGTTTAATGACATTTGATACCGGTTGCAAGGAGTATCCTGACATGGGAGTTGTAAATCATACCTATTCTGTAACGCCATTTCGAGATTTTTTTTCTACACCAGAACCTCCTCAACCTCCTCCAAAAAACAGGAATCCATTGATCAGGGAAGTTCCGATCAATAGACCGGTAGCTGAAGTCTATGCACTGCTCATGCATCTTGATCTCCGCCTGTTTTGGAATGAAGGGCCAGACAAGTTAGAATATGAACCAAATAGAGTAAACCGTGTAGGAACAAGACGTACCTGCTTGTTTCCTGTGGGGACGGCCGACTTTACCACCGTACTTGCTGATTTCGATGAAGATAGTCGAGTTTACGGCGAAGAGTTGGAAAACCCTTCATTTGCCAGGAAACTTTTTATTTATTGCGTGCTTTCACCTCATGGCGAGTTCACCAAGTTGAGAACAGAATTACATTTCTTTGCCGTGCCGGTCATAGTTAGATAATGGGGCCAGTGTTTAAATTTAAATTTGCCAAACAACTCACCAAGACCCTCGTAGCTCAAAAAACCAAGTGAAAATAATGTTGACAAATCAGAGATCGCTATTTAACCTCCCGGAAGAAGTAACTTACCTCAACTGCGCTTACATGTCGCCACTTATGAAACAAGTGGAAGAAGTAGGTATCGAGGCACTTAGAAAGAAAAGTAACCCTGCTTGTATTGGACCTGATGATTTCTTTGCTAACACGGAAAAGATCAGAGAACATTTCTCGGATTTAATTCATTCGAAGGAAACGAATCGATCGGTGCTTGTTCCGTCCGTATCCTACGGTATGGGCAATGTGATGCACAATGTTCGGTTGGAGGCCGGAGATAACGTGATCGTAATTGGAGAGCAGTTTCCAAGTAACTACTACCCCTGGCATAGACTCTGTGCTGAGCAGCGGGCGGAATTAAGGGTCATATCCGCTGATCTAATCCAAGAGGAGAGGGGTAAGAAATGGAATACAAAAATTCTTGAGGCGATTGATCCTAAAACCAGACTTATTTCTTTAGGGCACGTGCACTGGGCGGATGGCACTTTATTTGATTTAGCTGAGATCAGGAAACGAACGAATGATGTGGGTGCGTTGATGGTCATAGACGGCACTCAGTCCATAGGAGCCCTGCCCTTTAACGTGGGACAGTTGCAACCTGATGCGCTCATCTGTGGAGGTTATAAGTGGCTCATGGGTCCGTACAGTATAGGTCTGGGGTATTATGGACCTTATTTTGACGACGGTGTACCCATTGAAGAGAATTGGATAAATCGACTACACAGCGAAGACTTTGCGGGGCTGGTAAGTTATGAACATCGGTATCAACCCGGAGCGTTGCGCTATGAAGTGGGTGAGCATAGTAATTTTAACCTGGTTCCTATGTTGCTTACTGCTCTAATCCAAATTAATCAATGGACCCCAAAGGGTATTCAAGACTACTGTACCCGCATTACGGATGAGACGCTTCGTGGGCTAATGCAGGAGGGATTTTATATTGAATCTTCAGAATACAGAGGCTCTCACCTATTTGGCATCCGAATACCTGAAACGATTGAAATAGCAGTGCTACAGTCCAGACTTACCGACGCACAAATTAATGTTTCCCTTCGCGGAGACGCAGTGAGAGTTTCTCCCCATCTTTACAATTCCAGCGAGGATATGCAAAAGCTAGCAGAGGTACTACTTAGTTTACGATGAGATTACTTTTTCTCTTGGTATCCTTACTTTCTATATCTTCTTGGGCTCAGGAAAAGTACGGTTTTGTTCATTTCAATAGTTCCACGACAGCTGCGGAAATCACTACTTTCTTGAAAGAAGGAAATGCGCTTGTTTCAGGAATACTGTCAAATGGCTCAACCTGGGCCTTGCTTGACCTGAATTATTCGGAGTTAGCACAATTAAAAACGAAGTATAAAACAGACGTTACCTTTTGGACCCAACGTATCGGGTCACCGTGCGCTTTGAGGAAATACCAGAAAAACACTGAGCTTACTTTCGTCAAATACAGTTCTCATATCACTAAATTCAATGTTCAGGATTTACCTCAGTTATTTAAACTTCACGATGAGCACCTTGATAAAATCAATACAACCGGGAATATACTGCTTGAGGGATTCTTGGACAATGACGATGGAGGGGTTTTAGTCATGATAGGGACCGTTGATGAAAAGGTCATATCGATAGATCCTGCGGTAGTAAATGGTATACTTGAACCTGAGATCTACCTCTGTACCATTCAGGTTCAAAAGGGCTGTAACTGATGATCCATTTTGGTTTTGAATCTTCACATTTTTCCTTAAGGTTGAATGGCTAATGAAAATCACAATTGGTCATGGCGAGCACGATGAGGAAAAAGGTAAAGGCACTTAAGTCCTTTTCTCACTTCCTTTGAGTTTGCTCGAAGGGTAAGCAATCCGTACATTTAATTTTGTAATTGATGAATCATTTCACATGAAGGTACTTAAATGGTTTTTTGGCATTCTCTTGACACTGATCCTTGTTTTGGTGGTTGTATATGTTTCAGGGCCTAAACCACCCGTACCTGACCTTGCAATTCAAACATCTCAGGCAAATTCGGATATCGTGTTCCTTGCTGACAGTGTGACCAAAGCCGAAGCCAGTATTCCTAACCTCAGACATGACAACGAGTCCCGCATTATTTTTGCAGACTCTATTCCACAAAAAACCGAGTACTCCATAGTTTATCTTCATGGATTCTCCGCAAGCCAGGAGGAAGGTGATCCGATACACGAAGAGCTTGCCGCGAGGTATGGATGCAATCTTTTTCTCCCGAGATTGGCAGGGCACGGATTAATAGAGGAGGAAGCCATGCTCGATCTTAAAGCAGAGGATCTGGTGCAGTCAGCCTACGAAGCTATAGCTGTAGGCAAACAACTAGGGGAAAAAGTGATTTTGCTTACTACTTCTACCGGTGGTACTTTAGGCCTGTACCTTGCACAAAATGATCCTGAGATTGCCGGAATATTACTGTACTCGCCCAATGTTGATATTTTCGATCCCACTTCGAAACTACTTACCCAACCTTGGGGATTGCAAATGGCCCGCCAGGTAACCGGGAGTAATTATTATTCGTGGGACTTGGATAGCACTAGGGCCAATTATTGGACAAATAAATATCGACTGGAGGTACTGATACAACTGCGACATGTAGTGGATATTACGATGGTGCCAGAGACATTTCAAAATATTTCGCAGCCCGTTTTCTTAGGCTATTACTACAAAAGTGATGCAGCTATGGACAGTACGGTTTCCGTTCCAGCCATGTTGGAGATGTACGAGCATTTGGGCACTCTGGACGATAAGAAGGTAAAAGTGGCATTCCCCGAGGCCAAGCATCATGTGATCGCCAGTTACCTTACCTCTAAAGATCTAGAAGGTGTAAGAAGAGAAACCTTTTCCTTCATGGAGGATGTTATAGGGCTTACCCCTAAACCCAAAGGATTTGATTGGTTACTGGGTGATTGGGAGCGCACTAATGACAAAAAGGATTTAAAGACCTTCGAAAAATGGGTTAAGATCAACTCGGATGATTACCACGGGCTGGGTTTCACACTCGAGCAAAGTGATACGGTATGGAAAGAGACGATGCAATTTATCAAATTCGGAGAGGAGTGGGAGTTCAAAGTCACAGGTCAAGGAGAAACTACCGCTACAGTTTTTAAAGTCACTGATATTTCAGAGAATGGATTTACCTGTAAAAATGAGATTAACCCTTTCCCTAAAAGCATTACCTATACAAGGAACGGCAACTCCATTGAAATATTAATCTCCGGAGGTGGGGAATCCATTCCGTTTGTTTTTGCTAAAATGGAGTAGTTTCCACTCAGTTAACTGGCGTAAAACAATCTAAAACATAAAGCATCAGCTCTGAAACTATTGGGTGGGTCAATTCTACCTTACGGTACTTCCCGATAGTACCCAATGGAAGTAACATTGAAAAAAAGCTTGAGTCTATCCAAGACACTCGCCATAGGCGCTATTGCCTGTTATTCTATTCTAAATACTTTTTTTCTTTAGATACAATACAGCGCAAGAGTAAGCTTCTGCGACAAAAGACCCTTTTTCATAAGGTCTCCTTTTTTTCTCGCTCACAAAATCATCGGGACTTGGAAGTGCCGTATTGATCAGCATAACCCAGGTATATCCTCGCTTTGGTTTTGGTAGTTCAAATTCAAGTGGTTCTGAAAATGCATTTAAGATTACATATATTTTGTAGGTGAATTCAGTATGGAACAATTCGAAAGCAATAGACCTGGAATGATGGCTCCAATCCGGATCATTATGCTTCAATCCGTGCCAGGCAATATCGGTTCCTTCAGGTTGATACCAGAAATTACGGTCCTTGAATAATTCACTATCTAATCTTGCGGCAATCACCTTGCTAAAGAATCTTACCAAACCCTTATTGTTTCTGTTTTTCTCCCAGTCAAACCACGAAACATCACTATCCAGGCTATAAACATTATTATTTCCCCGATGCGTGTTTCTGAACTCGTCACCCATGAGGATCATCGGTTGTCCCTGCGAAAGCATCAGTATCGTGAAGAAGTTTTTCACCTGCCTTGTCCTCAGATTGTTAATATCCGGATCATCTGTAGGACCCTCAACACCGCAATTCCAGCTAAGATTATCATTATGTCCATCCCTATTGTCCTCCCCATTTAGTTCATTGTGTTTCTCATTGTAAGAGACCAGGTCGTTAAGGGTAAATACATCATTAGCTGTAATGAAATTTACGCTTCGTTGTGGATCGCGATTTTCATCATTAAAAAGACTGGGGCTTCATCCGATTACGTGAGTCAATTCAGACAACATTCCCTCATCACC
>JBCCIX010000149.1:0-9268 GCA_039028075.1 Bacteroidota bacterium
GGGATTCTTTTTCAAATTCAGGTGTTAACTCCGGTTCTTCCATTTCTTGCGTAGTTGATTGTTCATCTTTGGATAGTCGGGGCGCTGGTACACTCAATTTTTCATTCTCTTCTTTTAGTGTTAGTTCTTCTTCACTCTCTAATTGAATTGGAAGTTCTTTCTTTTCTGAGTTGTTTGTTGGAGCACTACTTGAAGCAGGTTGTTAGACAAGCAAGAAAGATAATAATGTTTTTCATAGCACTTATGGTAGTCAACATCCGAATTTAATAACGCTACGATATTCGCACTACCCAAAAGCTCGATCTAATTCTTCTTTTTCTTCTTAAACAGATCCTTGATCTTGTCTTTGGCTGCCTGCTCTAAAGCCTTCTTAGGATCAGTAGTCTGAGTAGAATCTGCTTTAACGGTATCCGTTTCTTGTTTACCACCTAATAAGCTCCCTATCAGATCTTTAGCTTTATCATCCTTTACATTATTGAGAAGATCACCGGCGGCATCTTTAACCTCTTCTTTTGCTTTGTTCTTAACGGCTGCCGTGGCTTGTTGTTTCTGATCATCCATTATAAGCTTTGGCTTCGGGTTATCATAGGTTCCCCCTAATCCGATCTGCAACGGTATCATGGTATCATCAGAGACATTACCTCCCGTTAGTGATGAAGCTAAACTCGTAAATTGTGATCCTAACTTTCCTGCCGGTACACTCGTCTTTAGGGTATAATCGAGACCCCCATCTAAAGAAGTAGAACCTGAAATGGTAGTTTCGTAGTCGCCTAATTTCACGTCAAACGGCTTTACCTTCAATTTGCCATCTTCGATCGTGGCGGACATGAGCACGTCCTTTAACGTGGTTTGCCCGTCGGCGCTGCTGGTGAAATTAGTGAGTGAATTGATACTTTTCATGATTTTTGAGCCTCCTAAAGTGGCCTGCGCAATTTTGAGAAGCCCATCGGCATTTACCGAGGCTAAATCAGGCATCATCTCCTCATTCAACAAGCCGGATACTTTAAAATCAGTGGATAAACTACCGTTGACCAGTTTGGCAATAGGCGCATACGACTGTACCATGCTGAAGGTAGTAAAAGACTGCTGAATGGATAGGTCCTTTACATCCAAATCGAAATCATACTTAGGCTTCTCAAGATCTCGGGTATCGTAGGCACCATTTACGGCAAATGCTCCTTCCAGCAGATTAAATTTTACATTTTTGAAGCGCGCCACTCCATTTTGTACTACAATGTCGCCAACCGCATTTGTGATAGCCATATCCATTACTTCCACCTTACTGATGGAAGATTTCATCAAAAAGTCGATGTTATCGGGCACCGGTATTACTCCATATTCCTCCGCTGTTTCTGTAACCTCTTCCTCAGCGGGTTTTGTTGCCTCTTCGGGCTCCTCTTCCATAAACTCATTCAGATCCAGCAATGTGCCCTTATAATTCATAGTACCGGTAAGAACTTCATTGTCTCCAAAAAGATAGGCGATGTAATTAGATACGGAACCAGTGATAGTCATATCACTTCTACCTACCGTACCTTGGTACGAATTAATTGACACCTTTCTAGGATCAAAGGAAGCTTCCGCCTGTGAAATAGTAACGTTGTACGGTAACTCAGCATCTGCATATGCAAAACCTACGATGGATACGGTGCCACTTGTGGGTAGCTGATCGTATTTTTCACTTTCCAAAGAAGCCATATTTCCTTTAGTTTTTAAGTCAGCCTTCAGCTGACCTTTCAGTTCCATTCCGTCCAAGGGAAATACTTTCGTGATCTTCTCTAGATCTATTCCCCCACTCGCGGTGAGATCCCACGTATAATTAGCCAAATTTTCGAAGGTAAGATCGGCTTTGAATGGTTCGCCATCCATGACCATAGTAAAATCATCTACTTTGGCATATAAGTCGTCCATGTTACCGCTTTCATTTTTTACCGAGGCTTTAAACTGTAAGTCTTCCAGCGCGTAAGGGAATTCAGCACTCTTAAGGTACCCGTTACTAAGGCTCATATTCGCTGATATGGTGGGTATTTGGTTTTTGATGCTGTCGTATATGCCATTAGCGGTTACATTAACAGCATAAATCCCTTTTAAAGAAGTGCCTTCTATGGGAAACATTGAACTGAGCTCAGCTAAATTCAGTCGCCCGTTTACGCTTGCATTCAGGTCATAATTAACCAGGTTTTTAATGAGGACCTTAGCGTCGATTGGGTTTTGACCAAAGTCCATATGAAAGGATTTAAGATCTATTATCGTATTATCAATATTTCCATCCTTGTTATCCACTGTCATATTCATTGAAATGTTTGAAATAGAAGTGGGTAGGTCAGGGTATTGAAACATAGCGTCATCCACATTTAAGTTCAAATTAAAAGCGGGTAGTGTGAGGCTATCGTATTTTCCAACTACACCTCCGGTAAAAGAAAGTGTTCCATCTGTTTTAATACTTGCAAAATCCTCTGTGTACACTCCAGGTACCAAAGAGAGCAGGCTTTTAAAGGAGCTTTCTGGAGCGGCGTATTTGATATCCATGTCCATGCTACCGTCTGGTAAGAGTGCCAGAAAACCATCAAAACTTAAGGTAAAATCGTTCACCTTAGCCACATTTTCTTTGAACGTGTATTTCCCAAACTCTTCGCTAATAGTAATTACGACATCCGCCTCAAGCGATTTGTCAGAAACGTACTCAATGCCATCAAAAACTACGGTAACCGAGTCCGCACGAGTGTAGGTGCTAAGGTCAAATTCATCTTGGTTCAAATCTCCACTTCCGGTATGTTGAAATTCTTTGAGCTCTAACTTAAATGGCAAGGTGGCATCATCGTAAACGATGTGCCCGCTAATAATTTCCCAGTGGTCTATGCCGATATTGTAGGCTGTGGCTGCTTCTGTTGCGGTGTCCGCCGCGGTTTTGGGATTGTCTTCTCCAGGAATGGCAATATCGTAGTTGGCTGTTCCATCCTCTAATACCTTGATATTTATTTCGGGATTGTTTAACAAGATACCGTTTACCTTTATTTGATCACCAAGTAGGCTGAATAGATCAACCTCTACCTCTAGCTCCTGTACGGCAAACAGGATTTCACCCTCAAAAGGAGCTCGGTTCAACACGCCGAAATTATTTAATCCGGCGGTGACATTAGGAAAATTACTGAAAATAGAAAGGCTGAAGTCTTCTGCATCCCAAACTATATCGGCATTCACAGATTCAGCTAGTGCATCATCTACAGCTGCCTTTATATCATCTTTAAAAATAACCGGAACGATGGCCAAAATAGCAACCAATAGGATAATAAAGACCCCGAAGACAATCAGTACTTTTTTCATGACTTTTTTGAAATATTCCTTTTACCAAAGGTAGTAAAGAATTTAAAGGGATTCACCTTTGGTTCATCGTATCCTGACTAGCGTGATCTGTATTTCATCAGCATAAGTCAACTCCATCATTTTGTCGTTTATGCTTACAATGTCATATGATAACTCAAGCTGGCTATCTTGCCGCTCAAGCGTTAACTGATCGGGTGTCATCTGCCACTGAAAATACGCATGGTGTGATCCTGGTGCGAGCAGATCATTGTCTAGCGCCGCGGTAAATACTTGTGCGTTGCCATCTTCGCTAAACTCAATCTGACCCCTAGTAGTCATTTCATTCAATTTCCACGCTATTTCCCATTCACCTGTCATCGATCGGGTCATCGGGTCATCTTTCGTACAGGCAAAACCTACCAGGAATATCGCATACCAAGCTTTTTGCATAGGGTTTTAACGATACTACCTACACTCACATTGTAAGCAACCAAAAAAGTTTTTTTAGTTGAAGAATAAACCGTGTCCACTTCACCTGGTGCAGATAAACAAATTTTGTGGTTGCATTTCCAACGTGCTGTTTTACTACGGCCTGCTCGCAAGAGAAAGTTAGGAAGGCGTATTTTCAGTGCGATTTACTTATTCCGCTGCTATTTACACCATCAAAGCCAAAATCTGGATGCCCAAATTGAAGCACGTAGTCATTGATAGAATACACTTGCACTTTACTTCGGGCGCAACTGAACTCAAATTCTTAGTGGTAGCCACTATCATTGTTTTACCCACCCGCAGACTCCCCGCACGTAGGATATAATCAAAGGTAAGCTTTAAAAGCGCCTGTAACACTTTCGCATCGCCTTTACAAACGGCTGCTGCCAGGTCCTTTTTGTAAAAGGTAATCTACCATTTTATTAATTAGCTCGAACGGGACTGGTGTCATTTCTGACGGTTTGAAGATTACCACCCGGTTTCCAAAAGTCATCATAGATCGCTTTTTGAATCAGTGTGCTCTTACTCCATCCATTGCCTAAATGTTTTAAGGCTTTGTGCGACTTGTTAAAGGGTAAGAACGAAGACTGAATACTCTGTTCAAGACGTTATTAAACGAATGTTTCCATCCGTGTATTACCCCTGTAAGATGTGAATTCAGAGGAAAGCCATAATTCGTATGTTAACTTAATGTTAACAAAAATTGGTCTTTTATTAATTTAATGTTAACTTAATGTTACGTTATAGAGAGAATGGGGGTTTGAGATGGTTAAAAGTTCTTTACTTAGTCTGTTGTTGGGTCTTCTTGCCACGGTAAAAGGGCAAGATTTTCAGGTAATTAATTTCCACTCTGAGTTCGAAAGGGCTCATTTCGACGATACCAGCAACTCGCTGGCGAGGCTGCTGATGGCAGATGCTACTACCAGGCACCACGACTATATAGCGTTTCATGATGAACTGAATACCTATCTCAAAGGACTTCAATCCAAACAGTCGAAGTTCAAAAGAAAGAAAGATTTCATATCACATGTGTTCTATAAGACCCACCGTAAATATCTTAAGCGCTATACACCCCACACTTCCTTAGTTACCTTATCCAAAACCGGAAGGTACGATTGCTTATCGGCTACCTCGCTCTACTCCTATCTTTTTAGTACACTAAGCATCTCGCACAAGATCATAGAAACCAACTACCATATTTACATTGTGATCGACACAGAGGAAGGAAAGATATTACTCGAAAGCACTGACCCCATTTATGGATTCGTGGATGACAAGGATGAAATACAAAGTCGCTTAGATGACATGGATCTTAAAGAATCCAAAGCAAATGACAGCTATACTTTTGCTGCTACCGTAAAAGAGGAGATATCGCCTGTGCAATTGATCGGTCTCCAATACTACAACGCAGCTGTGAAGGCCTTTAATGATCAGCAGTACGAAGTATCAATCGATCTACTGGCAAAAGGAATAATCTTTAGAAGCAACTCCCGCACGATGGAATTTGCACTTGTTATCGCTCAGGGCATTATGCAAAACGAGTCCTTAAACCAGAAAACAAAAATATCCCACGTGAATAAGTTGCAGCGAATACTTCAAAGTGGCAGTGCAGTAGTGGCCAGCAGATAGGTATCAGCTGGATAAAATTCGAACCTCTACCCTTCTATTCTTACTTCGGGAGGCCTCATCATTACTTCTTGAAAGTGGTTTTGTGCCGCCAAAAGCTTTAGTTCGGATTCTTTTTTTTCTAATCCCTTTTTTAACGAGGTAATCTCTTACCGCAAGCACCCTTCTTTCAGAAAGCCTCATATTTTGTTTTGCGTTCCCCCTAAAATCAGTGTGCCCCTCTAACTGAATAATCATTTCAGGGCTATCGTCAAGCATGGCCGCAAGCTCATCAAGCTCGTCGTGCGATACCTCTGTAATTTCATCTTTGCCCAGCGCAAAAATAAGTCGATCTAGACGGATCAATTGGTTAGCTCCCTTTGGGGAAAGCTCCACTAAGGTTTCGATTAGTCCATCTACGGCATCATCTACCTTTACTTTACCGAAATAAGTAGCGTAGCCATCCGCTTCTACTTTGATAGCATAGGTGGAACTTCCTTCAATTGTAAAATTGAACTCTTTACCCCTGAACACACCTATTTTACTGCCGTAGGGTTGACTTTCGTAAAAAATACGCCCTTCAACTGCCTCATTTGAAAACTTATCTACAATCTTACCTTTTACCGAGATCGGCGAGCCAACTTCTTCCTGACCGTATAGCGAAATATAGGTTGTTACGGTCAGGAGACAAAGAAACATGTATTTTGCATAGCGCATACAAAAGTGGTTTAATCTTCAAGTATTTTGAATTCCACCCGTCTATTCTTACTTCTTCCTTCTCTTGAGGAATTATCTGCTATGGGCTGAGTCTTACCAAAATACTTGATCTCGAATCTGGAGACATCGATTCCCTTACCAACCATATAATTTACTACCGATTGCGCTCTTCTTTCAGAAAGACCGACGTTGTAATCATCAGGACCAATATTATCCGTATGGCCCGCGACCTCTATCCTTAATGACCCCCGATCTTGCATAAGCTCAACCACCCTGTTGAGCTCAGCGAAAGATTCAGATTTCAACGTGGCCTTATCAAAGTCAAAGAAAACATTATTAAGAACAACTGTCGCTTCCACTTCGATAGGTACCAAAAGAAGATCTTTTTGAGAGACCGTACGCTCACCGTCTTCAGTGACATCCGTTAAATCAATATTCTCACTTTGAGCAATGTAACCTTCGGCTTCGGCACGTATGCCATATTTCTCACCGGCAGGTAAAAGTAATTCATATTCACCGGTTTCGGCGTTCGTAGAAGTCTGACCCACCTCTTTTCCGTCTGAAAGACGTTCATAAATAATTTTAGCTTCGATGGGTTCACCTGTTTTACTATCCAAAAGCTTGCCTTTAACCAATATAACCGGATCAGGTCGTTTGAAAACCGGCATTGCCACTCTGAAAATATCCATATCATCTTCATTTACCCCTTGCGAATAGTAGGCAAAATCACTATTCCCTGGAATATTAAAGAATAGATCTTCATATTGGGAATTTATGGTGGGTCCTAAGTTTTCAGGTTCTGACCAATTGGTCCAAGTATCATCCAGTCGTTTGGTAATATAAATATCGCTGCTTCCAAAGCCACTGTAACCATCCGATGAAAAATAAAGAGTTTTATCGTCAGCAGCCAAAAACGGAGAGGATTCCTCACCCGCTGTATTTACTTTATCAGAAATATTTAAGGGCTCGGTCCAGGTACTATCCTCTTGAAGAAAGCTAGCATAAATATCTCTTCCCCCGTTCGAATCTTCTCGCATCACGGACATTAAAAGCACCTTTCTGTTATTCGCTAAGAAAAAATTAGCTTTTTCAGAATAGTTGTAATCATTTTCGATCTGAAGCGCTACTGGTTTTGACCAGCTACCACTGGCATTGGAACTGAGACTTACACCGGCCGCCATTTTTCCGTTTTTGAGGTATTGGTTACCCAATACCATTAAGACCGACTTACCGTCAGGTGTTACCGAACTCACAAAGTTGGGTCCCGCGTTGTTTAAAGTACTTCCAATATTTTGAGCCAACTTCCAATCACCATTTTCATCTTTTTCAGAGTACCAAATGTCTTCGTCGTCTTTTACTCCCCCTATATTATCGGGATGATTCCTTCTGGAAAAATAAAGTGTTTTTCCGTCGGGTGATAGAAGGGGCTTCATCTCGCGATATTCACTATTGACGTTTTCGCTCAACCGCTCCTTCGTCATATCCGGATTTAGAAACTCGGGAAGGTCGATTTGAGCGATTATGGGAATATCGGAATCGGATATCGCGATAGCGTCAACACTGTAGTACTCTGGTACCGCAGCTCCGTCAAATTCTATCTTGACTGCGGCTACTTTGTACGACGTTTCCTCCACAAAAACGTTAAGCATACGCCCTTTCAGCGGGATGGTCTTGGGGCTAAAAGTATTAATCAAGTATTCCGTGTCATTTTCGTCGTAAGCAAATACTTTGAAAATCGCACTGGGGTTATAGGATTCAGCAATTGCTATCTGTCGAATTTGGATGGGGTTATCAAAGCCAACTTTTACAAACTCCTTTTTATTCGATCTTTCCGGTGTCCAGGCATTAGGATTCTCGCCCCCCGAAGGAAGCACGTTGGGCTTTCCAATCAGTTGCTTTGCAGAGTATTGAACCGGAGTAAGTTCAGAAGAGAAATCGATCACTTTTGAGGCCCACTGAACGATTTGACCGTTGACATTAAAAGCTAAAATAGAGAATACTACTAGCAGTAATAATTTCTTCATATTATTTGGTATTGTAAAAGGCTACTTTAAAAGGTAAACATAATCAAATTTTCATATTGATTCCAACTTACTAATTGAAATACAAGGGATTCCGCTTTTGAAAAAATGTAAAGTTCTTTCTCCGCTAAGAGAGGTTGTTTTTGATATCCTTACGCCCCTGCGAACTGCTCATTTGGGCGGGCTTAATTCCGGCTACAAGCCCGGCGGGACTTGTCCTGAGGCAGAATGAAAATAATCTTAAATTTATGAAATCTTCACAAACCTAGATTTTGGTTAAGATCACGGTTTTCAGAACTTTAAAACCGCCATTAACCTCAAGTGAAAGAGCATTTTTAAGCAGGTAGATACCTCTCCATTAACTGAAGAATTCATCAGGATGCCATTTTTTAAAGACTACTAAAAGGATCAATCGAGTGATTTGCGATTGAACAGTAGAAACCCAGCGTGTAATAGTATTCCAAGTTCAGTCTCTTCATCATCATAATAATTAAGACTTAAACTTACCGGCCCTACTGGGCTTTGAAGCACCAGACCTGCGGTAGCAGCGATATAAATCTCGCTTTCTTCACCAAAGGTATTCGGTGTCTCGCTGTCACCATCCAGCGTATCAAATCGTTTAAAACCATATCCCTCCAGCCTGAAGTCCAGGTTTCTCCTAATAGAAATCACGTTTCTAAGACCTGCTGAAATGAAATTATGCCCTCTGAACTTATCAAGGAATAGGGTTTTACTATCCTGCAACGGGGCAATGGTAGGTGAGGAAATTAGTGTAGCACGATCGTTAGTAAAACTTGGCTGATTTGACAGCACTCCACTTAAATAGTAACCTGTGCTAAACTTACCGTACCGGAAATATTGTTCAATATCAGCGCGAATGCGAAGCCAGCTCCGGTCCTGACTAACCGTAGTACCTGCATCTACGGAGCCAGGCTCAAACACCTCTCGTAGGTTGAAGTAATCTGCGCTTAATCTAAAGGATTTGCCTTCACTCGCATACTGTTTTCTATTTAAATTATTTCGGTCAAAGGTGAAACCAAACCTAAACCCATCAAGCTCAAGGCGATTTAACGTGTCCGCTGAGCTGATACTGCCATTATCCGAGAATTCATCAAAATTATCAATCCAGGCCC
>JBCCIX010000150.1:0-9242 GCA_039028075.1 Bacteroidota bacterium
AGGGTATAACTGTGTGTTGAAATTAGAGATTAGTTGAATGGTTACATAAATGAAGGGTATTTCATGGCTCTACACCAAAGTCCTCCAGCAAAGTTAAAAGTGAAACTTTAGCGATGTTTATAGGTTTATTTCTTCGGGTTATGCGTGATATTCGGGCGCTCTGCATTCCTTTTTAACGAGAAGACATTTAAATTTTGAATAATTTCAAGGGTAATTAATTGAGTATTTTTGTCGTATGATCGAGATTGAAAAGACTATACTTTCCGACGATATTAAAGAGCAGTTTTTCGTCTGCAATCTGAAAAAATGTAGAGGGGCTTGTTGTGTAGAGGGCGATCTTGGAGCACCATTGGAAGAAGATGAGCTTCCTATCCTTGATCAAATATACAAACAGGTAAGACCTTATTTAAGCGAAGAAGGCATTGAGGCTATTGAAAAACAGGGTACCTACATTTTAGACGAAGATGACGAATATTCTACACCAACTATCGATGGAAAAGAATGTGCATATGCCATCTACGATAAAAAAGGGGTTCTTAAATGTGGAATCGAACAGGCTTACCTTGAGGGTAAAACGGATTTTAAAAAACCGATTAGCTGTCATTTATACCCGATAAGGACGACCAAATACGCCGAGTTTGAGGCATTAAATTATGATCGTTGGCATATCTGTAGCCCGGCTTGTGAGCTAGGTTCACAGCTTAACGTGCCGGTATACAAATTTTTGAGAGAACCTCTTATTCGAAAATATGGAGCGGGCTGGTATGAAGAACTAGTCAGTGTGATTGAGGGTGAATTATCGATTGAAAGGAATGAGTAATAAAAGACGAGCCGACAAAATATTATCTGAACCGCTATCGCCAAGGTCCGAAATATTATCAAGGTAGTCTGAAGTTGTGTTCATTACATTGCCTTCTACAGTGACACCAAAACTGTTTGGAAAAATATAAGAAACGCCCAGTCCAGTTGGAAGCATAAAGGATAGATTGCGATATTCTTCGTTTTGAGCCCTCGTATCATCTTGATCTATGAGATCGTTCCCAAATTCATCTTGAGGAACGAATCGCATAAAGCCTACTCCCTGGCTTAAATAGGCTGAGATATTATTTTTTTTTAAGAAAGTAAATCTTAGCGCATAGTTGACGAATAAAAAGTTGGTTTTTACGAACGTATTAATTGCCGGATCGCTGGTGTTGGCTTGTAGTGCAAAATTCCGGTCGGACCCTCTAGCCGTAGCAAATCCTGCTTGTAATGAACCTCC
Organism: Bacteroidota bacterium; assembly: GCA_039028075.1. Lineage (GTDB taxonomy): Bacteria > Bacteroidota > Bacteroidia > Cytophagales > Cyclobacteriaceae > Fulvivirga. The sequence continues at coordinate 1,262 of JBCCIX010000150.1, forward strand.
CCATTTTTTATTCAAGTCAAAAATCCAACCTATTTGTAATCCCGCAGACCAGTCCGAATAATTTGAAAGCTCACCACGATAACTGTTGGCGGAAAGTCCAAACGAAATAAGTGATTGTTTTTGAGCTAGTACTAGCCCGGGCAAAAATGTGGTGATAAGTAATATTGTACTTAGTTGCAATCGCATCTCAAAAGAGACTTTTTGATGCTATAAAATTAAGTAAGATCGCTGAAATCGAAACTTTCCAAAAACTTAGTAGTAAACATTCCACTTTGAAAAGTAACATCGTCCATCAGCTTCAGATGGAATGGAATTGTGGTTTTAATACCTTCAATGACGAATTCGGACAAGGCCCTTTTCATTCGGGTGACCACTTCGTCTCTGGTTTGGCCACTCACAATGAGCTTTGCAATCATGGAATCGTAGTTAGGAGGAATAACGTAGCCGGTGTATACATGACTATCAATTCGCACACCGTGACCACCAGGCATATGTAGATTCGTAATTTTACCCGGGGAAGGCCTGAAATCATTACCCGGATCTTCTGCATTAATCCGGCACTCCATGGCGTAGAGATTAGGTTCGTAATTTTTACCGGATATCTCGATCCCTGCAGCTACCTTAATTTGCTCCTTTATTAAGTCATAGTCTGTAACTTCTTCGGTAATAGGATGTTCAACCTGAATACGGGTATTCATTTCCATGAAATAGAAATCGCCGTTTTTGTCAACGAGAAATTCTACCGTTCCCGCACCTTCGTATGCAATAGCCTCCGCTGCCTTGACGGCAGCTTCTCCCATTCTCGCTCTGAGTTCGGGAAAAACAGTCATCACCGGAGATGGGGTTTCTTCCACTAATTTTTGGTGCCTCCTTTGGATCGAACAATCGCGCTCAGACAAGTGACAGGCTTTCCCCTTACTATCTCCGACGATCTGTATTTCAACATGCCTAGGCTCTTCAACGAATTTTTCCAAGTACATTCCGTCATTGCCAAAAGCTGCGGCGGATTCCTGACGTGCAGAGTCCCAGGCTGCCTTAAATTCTGACTCTTCTTTCACAATTCGCATACCACGGCCGCCGCCACCGGCTGTTGCTTTAAGAATAACCGGATATTTTATCTTTTTGGCGATTTTTATACCTTCCTCAACGGATGCCAGAAGGCCTTCAGAGCCCGGAATACAGGGTACGCCTGCCGCTATCATGGTTGCTTTGGCGGTGGCTTTGTCGCCCATTTTGTTGATCATTTCAGGCGAAGCGCCAATAAACTTTATGTTATATTCTTGGCAAACTGCGCTAAACTCCGCATTTTCTGCCAGAAACCCGTAACCCGGATGTATGGCATCGGCGTTGGTTATTTCAGCAGCGGCTATCAGATTAGGAATATTTAAGTAGGAATCGGTGCTTGGTGCCTTTCCGATACATACCGCTTCGTCGGCAAATTTAGCATGAAGGCTGTCCTTATCAGCAAGTGAATAAACGGCAACCGTCTTTATATTCATTTCTTTGCAGGTACGAATGATACGTAGGGCAATTTCTCCTCTATTGGCGATAAGTATTTTCTTAAACACGATTTTGCGGGTTAATTCGAAAGAAATAAATGCTTGACTTTAAGAAGGGTCCACCAAAAACAAAACCTGATCATATTCGACGGGTGATGCATTCTCAACCATCACTTTTACCACTGTACCGCTAACCTCAGATTCGATCTCATTGAAAAGTTTCATGGCCTCAACGATGCAGACGGTTTGGCCCTTTTCAATCTTATCACCCACAGAAACAAAAGCAGGACTATCGGGATTAGCAGATCTATAAAAAGTACCAATCATTGGTGATTTTACCTCTATGTAGTTGCCACCGGACTCTTGCTTATTGGCCTCCTCTTTTGGAGCTTCTGCCTGAGTTGTCGCGATGGGTGCTGCCTGGGTTGGGGCGGCTGGGGTCGGGACTGGAGCTATTCCAGTTTCCACTATTTTTGTTTTTACATCGGGAGCTCTTTTGATCGCTAGCTTGATTTCTTCGGTCTCTATGTTCACTTCATTCAGACCTGTCTGAGCTATAAAATCGATGAGGTCCCTTATTTCTTTTGCCTTCATATCACTGGCTTTGGTTGAAAATTACTCTTTCACCCGCTCTACATAGGTATTAGTGCGGGTATCTATTTTTATTTTTTCGTCTTGATCAATAAATAGTGGTACATGGACCGTGGCCCCGGTTTCTACGGTAGCCGGCTTGGAGGCGTTCGTAGCAGTATCTCCTCTCAAGCCCGGCTCGGTATAGGTAATGATGAGTTCTACGAATTGGGGAAGCTCACAGCCAAGAATTTCTTCCTTTTCAGCGTGTACTAAAACTTCAACTTCTTGGCCGTCCTTCATTAATCCTGGATTCGTGATCAATTCCTCCTCGATAGCTGTTTGATCGTAGCTCTCGCTGTCCATGAAGTGATATCCCAAATCATCTTTGTACAAAAACTGATGCGGACGTCTTTCTATTCTAGCCGTCGTTATTTTATGACCTGCCGTAAATGTATTATCTACCACCTTCCCTGTTCTAATGCTTTTGAGCTTAGTACGCACAAATGCAGGCCCTTTGCCTGGCTTAACATGCTGAAATTCCACGACGCTGTAGATGTCGTGATTGTATTCGATGCACAATCCATTTTTGAAATCAGCGGTAGTTGCCATGAAGAAACAAATTTGATCTAAGTTATTAATAATTCAGAAATACCAATTTTAACCGTTATATGCCCATTTGAGGTAGATTGCTCCCCACGTGAAGCCTCCACCAAAAGCGGCTAAAATCAAATTATTCCCTTTTTTAAGTTCTTTTTCATAATCCCAAAGTAGTAATGGAAGGGTACCTGCGGTTGTATTGCCATACTTCTCTATGTTCATCATCACTTTATCGTCAGTGATACCCATGCGATGCGCCGTAGCGTCTACAATACGTTTATTGGCCTGATGGGGTACTAACCAATCTACGTCATCGGGTGAGAGATCATTTCTTTCCATGATCTTGGCGGCGTAATCAGCCATATTTGTGACGGCAAATTTAAACACGGTAGCTCCATCCTGTCGCGCGTAATGCCATCGATTATCCACAGTCTCGTGCGTTGCAGGATACCGGCTACCACCGGCTTTCATATTCAGAAATTCTGCTCCGGTACCATCACTTTTATGGATAGAGTCAATGATACCTTCGCTCTCTTCCGTAGGTTCTAGAAGCACGGCACCCGCACCATCACCAAAAATTATACAGGTGGTTCGATCTTTGTAATCAATAATGGAAGACATTTTATCCGCACCAATGACAATTATCTTTTTATAAAGACCTGTTTCTATGAATTGACTGGCCGTAGTTAAAGCATACAGAAATCCGGAGCATGCGGCGGAAATATCATAACTAAAAGCATTAATTGCTCCCACTCCCGCCGAGATTACGTTAGCGGTAGAAGGAAAAGTCATATCCGGTGTTACCGTAGCGCATATGATCAATTCTATGTCTTCGGCGTTGGTATTGGTTTTTTCCAGTAAGCCTTTAACAGCTGCTACAGCCATAACACTTGTTCCCTTACCTTCACCTTTTAAAATCCTTCTTTCTTTAATTCCCGTCCGGCTGGTGATCCATTCATCGCTGGTTTCAACCATGGTTTCCAGCTCTTGATTAGTTAAAATGTAGTCCGGTACATACCCTTGAACACCGGTAATTGCGGCTCTTATTTTAGCCATAGTAAGCTATGCTTTTAATTCTTCTTTGATTTTTAAATGGATGTTAGATTCAGCCATCTTCAGAGAAAGTAATATCATATTCTTAATGGCTTTAGCACTGGATACGCCGTGTCCAATCACTACGTTACCATTAATGCCTAAAATAGGACTTCCTCCGATCTCTTCGTAATTAAATCTGTTAAAATAAGGATCGTCTATCTTACGCTCCTGGATCATATCAAAAAAGGACTCGGCCATTTTCAATATAACATTTCCGGTAAAACCATCGCAGACAATCACATCGGCCTTGGCGTTAAAGAGGTCTCTACCTTCAATGTTTCCTACAAAATCGAGTGTTGTGCCAATCTTAAAAAGCTGATGCGCGGCTTGGGTTAACAGTGTGCCTTTCTGCTCTTCTTCCCCAAGATTCATCAATCCCACCTTAGGCTCTTCAATACCAAAAACGTGTTTTGCGTACAGGGCTCCAATTTGACCAAACTGATAGAGCACATCGGGCTTGCAATCCGCATTTGCACCTACATCCATAATGACCCCAAAACCCCCTGCCTCTTTAGGGACGAAACCTGCTATACCCGGACGTATTATTCCTTCTACAGCTTTAATGGTAAACATGGCTCCCACGTGCATCGCACCCGTGTTACCTGCGCCACTAAACGCCTGGATCTGACCAGCCTTTAGTAAACCGTAGCCTATCGGTATGCTAGCATTGGGTTTTGTAGAGAACGCTTTAGTAGGATGCTCCCCCATAGCGATAACTCCATCAGCATTGAGAATTTCTAAATTGTCCGGAACATTATCAAACTGAGATAGATTTTCCTCAATTACTGCCTGCTGACCAATTAAGATAAGTTTGCACCCATCTGGGAGCACTCGTCCAGCCAGTACAGCACCATGAACGGTCGATTCTGGAGCAAAATCGCCCCCCATTGCATCTAATGCAATTTTCACGTTAAGCTACCCTTAGGCAAGCACTTCTTTCTCCATCACAACTTTACCTTTATAGTAAAGCTTACCTTCATGCCAAAATGCACGGTGAGGGAGATGAAATTCGCCTGTAGTAGGACAGATCGCTAGGTTTTTCGCATGCGCCTTTACATGTGTTCTTCTTTTATCCCTGCGCGATTTAGATATTTTCCTCTTAGGATGAGCCATTGTAATCTCTTTTTATGTGCTTTTTACTTTTTTAAATTCTTGAGTTGTTCCCAACGAGGGTCTGACGTTGCTGTTGAACTACTAGCTGATCTGTAGATCAACTCATCTGTGCCGCTGTCGTCTCCAAACCTGGGGTGCAGCTTTTTCATGGGTACTGCCATATGAATAAATTCATAAATATACTGTTGTAGATACAGTCGCTGAGTGTCCCTGTGAATCATTACAATATTATCATCAAGTTCAACATCCTCATCACCAAATTTAAAAATCAGATGTTCATCTTTGACCATATCAAATGGATACGTTTCCAATGTGCGATCACATTCCAATTTGACATTCACTTCAATAGTAAAATAAGCCTCCAAATGGGACTCACTTTTATTCAGAGTGACTTTCGCTGACCCTGTACCTTCGAGAATACCACTAATTGGAAATTCTTCAAAAAAAGCTTGCGTAATGGAAAACTCATAGTGATGATCCCCATTACTCAGTTTGTAAATGTCAATTTTGAATTTTTCCGATTCCCTCATACCTCTTCTCAAAATTGAATTTGCAAAGTTAATAAGATAATTTGAAATAAATAGGAAGCTCAGAAAATATGAGAATTCTAGGTCCCTTTAAGAACGCAAATTACCAGTTTGGGACAGAATTTCGATCACTTCCGGAGCAAAAATTAAACCTTGGTTTTCAGCACGGCACTCAGGTGTATTCATTAAAAATATGGTCTCTTAATTCTTCTGGTTCTAGCTTGTAAATAGAATCTTTTAGAAACTCTACCACATCCTTTTTAAAGCCTAGCTTAATCGCGATGTCCTTGCAAAAGACCAACTCATTTTCAAATATTTTTTTGTCCGCCAACATCAAATCGATCAGGTTGAACAAATAATCAAAACGCTGATTATTGGATAAGGCACCCAACGTACCAATAGGTTCAGGATTTCTGATCAACGCTTTCACCTCCTCTTGAGGAAACTTCCGTTTTCGGGCCAGATCAAATATCCGTTGCCTTTCTAAAGGGGAGAAGTGTTTATCAATTTCTGCAAGTTGTATAAGTATATTTAATTGCTTTCGCGTTACAATATCCATTGTTATATGATGCTAAACTTAAATTTAATCTTTTTACTCAGTTAAGCATAGTGCTTTGTAAGATAGCTTTCAGTACACGACAAAACATAGGTCATCCCGACAAAGGAGGGATCTTACTAAGTTTCATGCACCTTATTTTGAAATTTTTCCTTCTGATAGCTTAATAAGATGCTTCTTCCTATTTTCCGGATCAGCATGACGCGGAAAAAAAAGATTGATTTCAACATATATCCGTCCGAAAATATGATTTGAAACGTTTGTCGTGTACCGTGAAGATAGCTGTAAGACTTTCAATGTTTAAACGTAAAATTGAATAAAAGGTGGCCATTTAAGTATCGCTGAGAAAATGCGAAAATTTCTTTTTGCTTGATCTAATGCTACGGGGTGAAAGAATGCTTAACCCGTTTCGTTTAGCAAACGGCAGGCTTTTCCCTCGGCTAGCCCCATCGAATGATTTTTAGAGATTTATTTAGTTCATTTTTCGGCTATTTAATATGTCGTATGCCGTCATTATGGCGCTTCGCATGGATGACTCATCGGCGATCCCTTTTCCCGCCAGGTTATATGCCGTGCCGTGGTCTGGGGATGTCCGAATTATAGGTAGTCCTGCGGTGTAATTTACCCCAGACTGATAAGCCAGTGTTTTGAATGGAATTAATCCCTGGTCGTGATACATGGCCAATATACCATCAAACTTTTTGAACTCGCCTCTAGCGAAAAAACCATCAGCGGGAAAAGGGCCAAATGCCAAATGTCCTTCATTTTTAAACTCTTTAATTAAGGGGCGGATAATTTCATTTTCTTCACTGCCGAGTAGTCCCTCCTCTCCGGCATGAGGGTTTAAGCCTAGCACCGCTACTTTAGGTTTGTTTATACCAAAATCTGTTTTAAGCGTATTAATTAGAATAGTCAGTTTACTGCGGAGACCCTCTTTCGTAATACTCTCCGGAATCTGTTTTAGCGGAATGTGCCCTGTAGCAACACCCACCCTTAGTGTTTTGCTGACCATTAGCATCAGGCTGTCTTTTTGGTCTGTTAAATCGGCAAAAAACTCAGTATGACCCGGAAAATTGAACTCCTCGGATTGAATATTGCCTTTGTTAATGGGTGCCGTCACTAGTGCATCAATAATTCCTTTTTTTACATCTCTACCTGCTTTTTGCAATGCTTTTAGTGCGGCTATTCCCGCCGGTTTCGTATCCGATCCCGCTTCAATTTCTATCATTTCCTGCCAGCAGTTGACTACATTGGTTTTCTTAGGATTTATGCCAAACTCAGGATTGACCTGGCTGTATTGAAAGTCTTCTAAATGGAGGGATTTTTTATAGTAAGATAGGACTTTGGTTGAGCCATAGACCACCGGAATCAAGTATTTGGTGAGGCGATTATCGCGCAAGGCTTTTATAATGACCTCAGGACCGATGCCGTTAATGTCACCAATGGTGATTCCTATTTTTGGGGATTTGTTCGGCACCAGGTCTTTCATAATGTCATTTATCCTAATCTTTTAGATATTTGGATAGCTGCTTACAACAACGAAAGTTACAAGATTCTATTTTATCGAAAATATGGTCAGAGCCAAAAAATACCTTGGACAGCATTTCTTAAAAGACGAAGAGATTGCTAAGCAAATCGTGAGTGCCTTGACTTTAGATTCCGGAGCTGTTCTGGAGATTGGTCCGGGTACAGGTGTGCTTAGTAAATACTTATTTGACCAGGTAAATCAATTATTTTTGATGGATATTGATGCTGAATCCATTCGGTTTTTGCACGCGAAGTACCCCCAGTATTCGGAGAGAACCATAGAGGCAGACTTTCTAAAAAGTGATTTGGCCTTTCTCCCGAATCAATACCGGATCATTGGTAATTTTCCTTATAACATTTCCTCCCAAATTTTTTTTAGGGTTCTAGAGGAAAGAGATCACGTAAAAGAGGTGGTATGTATGCTCCAAAAAGAGGTGGCAAAACGATTATGTTCCCCACCTGGGAATAAGCAGTACGGTATCTTAAGTGTGCTA
>JBCCIX010000151.1:0-9224 GCA_039028075.1 Bacteroidota bacterium
AAAGAAGCGTAAGGTGACTCACGTGGGTATGGTGACCTCCGTGCGTAAAGGAAAGATTATGTTTATACACAGTTCGTCTTCGCTGGGGGTGGTGGAGAGTAATTTATATTCCAAGTACTATAAAAAGAGATTTCGTGGGGCTCGCAGGGTAATTTAGACCAAAAATGTATCGACTATGAACTTTATAAAATGCGATTTAGGGAGAAGACACTGTAAATTCGAAGATTGCGGTCTCTACACCGTCTGTTAGTTCCCATTCCATGTTTTCGTTGGTTAAAGAAATAAGTTTGCCTCTGAATAATATTTCACTAGATGTAAGAGCAGTAAATTCAGTCTCGTTTTCGCCCTTTCTTTCATTCACTTCTACCGTGAGATAATTTCCGAGCATAAACTTTCCAATGTCTAAATCAGTCTCTATCGTCCATGAACCTCTTAGATTAGCAAGGTCAGAACAGCAAGGAGCACTCATGCATGTATCATCTTCGGTTATTTCTCCGTTGCTAAATTCAAAATCTCCTCCGAGATAAAAGAACCAAAAATTGTCTTGGTTTTTCTCATGTTCTATCCTACAAGAGGGATGATCATCTTCTTCGTCTGAGCTTCTTTTTGTGTTTTTCCATTTTTTAGGGTTATCCAAGCTGCCACTCAAAGAGCTAATGTAAAACACACTTGGATCACTCTCAGATTCGTCATCACTTGAGCACCTTATATATAGACGAAGTATCAGTATGTAGAAAAAACAGTTTTGAGGTTCATTATCCCTATTTTGGTTTTTAAAATAATTCCCAAATCTAAATAGGTTTTGAAGCTAATTTCTAGCTCAAATATCAATCATAGGATAGTTTTAAGTTTTTGATCTTCTAGGATCGTTTAACTTAAAACTTTTTCTTTGTTGACGCTGACTTGGCATACTATTTTTAATGGGTGGGCGAGTGAATATGGAATCTATAGTAGAAGAAATCAGACCAATAGATACGGGTAAACTTATTAAAGACCTGAAGGCAGTATGTGGCGATAGACATGTGCTTACGGATAAATCGCAAAAATTGCCATACTGTAAAGGCTACCGCTACGGCGCCGGTGAGGCTTTAGCCATGGCACAACCAGGTACGTTGCTTGAAATTTGGGAAGTTCTAAAGATCTGTGTAAAGGCGGACTTGATTGTAATCATGCAGGCGGCTAATACCGGCTTAACCGGTGGATCTACACCCGATGGCAATGGTTATGATCGTCCTATCGTTATCGTCAGCACTACGCGTATCGATGGTATACATATTATTGACCAGGGCAAGCAGATTGTAGGACTCCCGGGAAGTACATTATTTGGACTTGAAAACAAATTAGCTTCTTACGGAAGGGAACCACATTCTGTGATTGGTTCTACGTCCATTGGGGCATCTATCGTGGGTGGTATTTGTAATAACTCCGGAGGGTCACTCGTTAAAAGAGGACCTGCCTATACAGAATTATCACTTTATGCCCAGGTTAATGAAGAGGGTGAACTTATTTTAATCAATGATTTAGGTATTGATTTAGGTGATACGCCTGAAGAAATACTAACCAATCTACAGAATGAAAACTACACTTCTGATCAAATAGAATTTCCAGATAAATTAGCCTCCGATAATGAATATGAACAGCGCGTAAGGGATATACATGCTGACACTCCGGCACGTTTTAATGCAGATGTCAGACGTTTGTATGGTGCTTCAGGATCTGCGGGTAAGATCGCTGTTTTTGCCGTTCGTGTAGATACCTATCCCGCGGCAAAACGCCACAAAGTATTTTACGTTGGCACCAATAACCCTGATGTATTGTGGCAAATTCGAAGAGATATACTTTCTACGTTTAAAAATCTACCTACCACGGGTGACTATCTCCATCGTGACTGTTATGACGCCACAAAAAAATACAGCAAGGATAACTTTATCGTCATTAGTAAAATGGGTACGGACTATATTCCTAACCTATTTGCTCTTAAGAGAAAGGTGGATTTAATAGCCGAAAGATTCAAATTCTTGCCCAGTAAATTCTCCGATCGATTAATGCAGTTCTTGAGTAATTTCTGGCCAAACCATCTTCCCAAACGAATGGAAGAGTTTCGCGATTTATACGAACATCACTGGGTTATTGAGACTTCTGATGAAGCTATTGAGGAATCCAGGGCGTATTTTACAGAATTTTTTAAGAAGCATGAAGGCGGCTTTTTTGAATGTACGGATAAAGAAGGAGAAAAAGCGCTGTTACACAGATTTGTGGCAGGAAGTGCTATCGGTAGATATTATGCTATTCACCAAAAAAAGGTGGGTCCGATGATGTCAATAGATGTGGCTTTTCCTCGCAACGAGAAAGACTGGTTTGAAAAATTACCCCCTGAAATTGATGATCAGTTAGAAGTTAAGCTGCACTACGGTCACCTGTTTTGCCACGTATTTCATCAAAACTATATTGTTAAAAAGGGTGTAGACGCGAAAGCGTTGAAAGAAGAACTCTTGAAAACCTATGACGCCAGAGGGGCCGAGTATCCTGCGGAGCACAACGTAGGTCATGAATATTTGGCCAAGCCGACACTACGGAAATTCTACGAGCAGTTAGACCCTACCAACGCATTTAATCCTGGGATTGGATATACGAGCAAGCATAAATATTGGAAATAGTTTGGTCAAAGGCTAACACCATAAATGTGGAACAACTTATTCCAGCTTCCCGTCCAGCCAATGTACAATATTGAGTAAGAGCTGATAATTTTCCGGAGCGATTTGATTACTCATGCCCATCTTTGTTTTGTTAGGGCCGGCAAGTTGGGCGGTAAACATCGCAGCTTCACCGGATACTACGACCCTACCTTTACCGTATTTTTTATATGCCCCCTGTGACCAGCCTTCTGCACTTTGTATTCTCGTAGTCTGATCGAAGACCCAGGCTGTATCTGGAAGCAAGTTCACATACCCTTTAGAAAAGGTTAATATCGGTGTAGCGTCGCTGGGAAGTTTAATGGCCTGACCTGTAAAACTGGCGACCTGTTTTACACTTTCTTTTGAATTTCTTCCCTCCGTAATGGCGCTTTTTGCAAGAGTTCCATCTTCAAGTTTGAAAATGGCGGGACCCCTTCTTGCTGTATCAAGTACAAACCCATTGGTAAACCCAAATCCGAACGCAGCAGCCAGATCTTGTGCTGCTCCGGCCATAGGCATATGGTCAGCAATTAAAAAAAGACTACCTCCTTCCCCCACCCATAGCTTTAGGGCTTCAATTTCAGCCTTATTGAAAGCCGATGAAGTGGGCAGGTACCAATTACCTACATTAGACGTATGTAACGCATTGGAGATGACCAGTATCTTACCTTTCCTAAGGTTCAACTTTGTAAATTTTTTGGAATAGGGCAGTACCTGATAGCCATCCCTACTTAGTAGATCTGAAAAAGCCCTGTACCTACCATTTTTAGTATGAAAGTTATTATGACCTTCATCTATAAAAACAATAGGACCTTCTCTGGGGGCGTAAGCCGGTGCATGAATCGGAGGATTGTAGGTAGTATCGGCAACTTGTTGAGCGTGAAGATGGATAGAAATTATCAAAAAAAGCGTGATGAGGTAATTGTTCATAACCTAATGAACGACCCGGGTTAAAATATGGTTTGATGAGAAGAATCGCAGAGCTGTCATGGGTCTTCTATTTGAGAGGAACATTCTGATCCTTTACATTCCTGGAAATCGGACTTTTTAGTTTTCCGAACTTTTTGAATTCATCGATCGAACAGCCCGCTCTATGCCTGCGGGAGTCAGTGGGAACATAGGGATCAATTCTTTAATGACTTGTAGCGTATACGTATACGGCCAGTAACGCAGTGGCTCCGGGTTAAGCCACACGCTTTTCTTGAACTTGGATGCAATTGACTTTAGGCTTAAAATGCTCATGGTGTTCAGTTCATAAGGAGCCATGGCCGCATCACCGATAAAAAAGACCCTGTACCCCTTACTGTGATGGAGTAATTTATCCACTGTGATCGACTTCATTCTTCTTTCATCGGTGTAAACCCTATCGTAAATCGTATTATGGAAGTAATACACTTCTAAATCGTGTGCAAAACGGGTTTTCATTTTGCGGAAGAGGTTTTGCACACTTCGAACGTAAGGCGCCATGGAGTAGCCCCCGTTATCAATCAGTACGATGACCTTAAGTTCCTCGTTTTTCTCACTTTTTAGTTCCGGAATAAATAGTCCACCTCGTTTTAACCCGGATTTAATCGTTTGATGAACATCCAGTTTTTCTATGGCACTCTCTTCAATCACGCCCTTTATCGATGCTAGGGCAGCATCTACATTATTATCATTTAACAAAGCATCTCTATCAATTGGGAAGTAGTTTTTGTCGCCCAAAACTTTGCGTGCCATTTTTCCGCCACCCTGACCACCTACTCGAATGCCGTTTTTAGCTGCTCCCCCGTGCCCATATGGAGATATACCTCCGGTGCCTATCCAGTGGCTTCCACCACCGTGCTTGGTCTTCTGCTGTTTTCGGACCTTTTCCATTCGCTCCAGCAACTCCTCTAAGCTTAAGTCGGAATAATCGGCCATTTTATCCAATACCCTTTCCTGAGGTTCGGACGTTTCATCCCCTTGTTCAGCGTCGTCTTCCAGGTCCGGGTCATCCTTGTCCCAGATTTCCCGTCCCGATACCACTTCTTTAATATCATAACTGGTCAGGTGTACTTCATCCAGAAAAGTATACACTAATTTTTCATCGTCAATATCGCGATCGGCCTCTTCGACGTATTGTGTTTTCCACTGTTGGAAAGTTTCAGACCGCAGAATAGCGTCCTCTAAGGTTTGGCCGGGTCTAATGGGTACATGAAGAAAATAGGCGTAATACGCTTTAATGAAAGGCCCCATATCTGTGGGTTCTTTCACTATGATGCCCTTCAGGACATTGTGTACGTCCCCTAACGTTCTAATTAATCCCTTTTGCATCGCTTTCCTTAACAAAAGCAACGTCCTTACATCTGCTTTTAAGCCATGGTTTCTGAAATGCTCCGGGAGAGAACTTAGCATATTAATTTAATCTTGCGCCAAAGGTAGAATCACCGGCCCCCAACATTCTATTCACCCGCTCCATATCCGTTTGGGTTTTAATTAACGCTCCTATACCTTCCAATCCCTTGATTTTATCAACAGCTTCTTTGGGTGAGGTTTCACTCATGTATTTGAGCCAATTCAAAATTTCTCGAGTCGTGGGAGCTCTTTCTAATCCCAACCGGCGCAAATGATAAAAAACATCTAACGCCACTTTTACCACTTGTTCGTCAATAGACGGGTAGTGCTTCTCTACGATTTTACCCATTACCTCTTGATCCGGAAAATCGATATAGTGATAAATACATCTTCCTTTAAATGCTGTTGGCAATTCCTGCTCCCGGTTAGAGGTGATCACAATGGCGGGCATCTCTTCTTCCGATATTTCGATGACCTCACCGGACTCCGGCATGATGAACTTTCTATGACTTAGGGCATAAAGCAAATCGTTTGGAAATTCTCTTGGGGCTTTGTCAATTTCATCAATGAGTAGCACAGAGTTGGGTTTGCTGTAAGCGATTGCTGCCGGTCCCTTTACCACGTAATCAGCCAGCGATTCGGGATTTCGCTCCCCGGTACTCAGTCTTGTAGTGAGCCCTTTCTCTTCCCGTTGGGCATTGAGGATTTCTATTTGCGAATCGCGCAGGTATTTTACGTGGTCGAAACGTGCGACAAATTGTTCTACGTTACTTTTAGAACCCACTGGATACACTTCAAGTTCTAACCCGCGGTCTTTTGCATAGTGGATTGGAAGGTCGGTTTTTCCGGTACCAGGCTCCCCTTCAATCAGCAATGGCATGCCCAAGGTACGGGCCATGTGAAAAGATTGGGCAAGCGCCGGATCACAGAGATATTTATTTGAGCCCGTCCAATATGTTGTTTCTGCCATAGTTATTAAAAAAACTACCTCCTACAATAATAGTTCATCTGTCTCATCCAAATGCAAAAAAAAGCTCGGTAAAGCGCAGTAAGTCTTACAACCCTTTCGGTTCAATACTACTGACCTCTTCGTAAAAAATGAGTGCTAAGTTGATTCCGTTGAGAAAGAAGCACAACTAGTGGTAGTAAATTATTATTAGCATCCGAGAATATACTTTTTGATTTTAGCAAAACGTCGAAAATCACCCTTTTTATTCTCTAAAGGGCAGTGCTTAGCTATTCCGGCCAAATGGCGGGAGGGGGTGGTTTTCAGCTTCGAAGACAAATCTATTTTTGGATGCTTTTAAAGCACTTTTTTCTTGTTCAAAAAAATTAATAGGATATGCGTAGTAAATTATAATTTAACTTTTTTCAACAAACCTTCTGAACAATGTGTTCTTCAAGCATAGCTTAATTCAATTCCTTCAAAAATATGATCGCCGTAGTTTCTCCTGCCAAAACGCTTGATTTTGAATCACACCATGACTTTGAGCATACCCTGCCGAAGTTTCAAAAAGAAGCTTTAGTATTGATAGATGTACTAAAGGAACAATCTGAAGCAGGAGTTAAGAAACTGATGTCTATTAGTGATGAACTGGCACAAGTTAATGTGCTGCGCTATCATAAATTCACTCAGAAAAAAAATCCTGCGCATGCGCGTCATGCCATTTTCGCTTTCCAGGGAGACGTATACCAAGGCTTGGAAGCGGAAAGTTTCAGCCCAAAAGAATTAGATTTCAGTCAGTCGCATTTTAGAATTTTGTCAGGATTGTACGGACTAATCCGCCCGTTGGATCTCATTCAACCATACCGACTGGAAATGGGTACCCAACTGAGGGTAAATGGAAGCAAAAATCTGTATGAATTTTGGGGCGATAAAATTGCCAATCAGCTTAACAAGGATCTGAAGAAACAGGGTGATGATCTCTTGATCAACCTGGCTTCCGTGGAATACTTTAAATCAGTGAATCAAAAAACGCTTAAAGCCAAGGTTATCGATGTTGACTTTAAAGATTTTAGTAATGGCGAATACAAAGTGGTATCTTTTTATGCCAAGAAGGCCAGAGGTATGATGAGTCGATATATTATTAAGAATCAACCTACAACTGTTGACGAACTTAAGGCTTTTGATTATGCTGGCTACTACTTTGATGATTCAAATTCTACCGATGCGCTATTAGCTTTTAAGAGAGGGTAAACTGTTTATTGAAAGTCTTCCAAAACAACAAAATAGTATACCGTTTGGAAGCCGGTTTGGGTGGACATCACGCCCCCGTAAGGTAACGGCCAAAACTGGATTTATTTTTGGAAGATCAATTCGGACGTCTGTTTCGAGCCGATGAACGGATTTTCTGTTTTTTTGCCACTAAAGAAGGACAGGAATTAACTCGTCAGCAATACCTAAGCGGTTTTCTGGCAAATACCACTTAACTCTTAATGAGCTCATCCAAATCATTTGTCTTTATGAAAGCGATACAGCGGAGGAAATTTTAGAATAATGGAAAAAGTCCTATCTAGCTTGTACAAGAGATCATTCGGGTTCCCTCACCTGACTTCACCCAATTTTTGGTATAAAGATCTAAAGTATAGATAGTTTCCTTTTAGTTCAGGCACTGCTTTTTCGATTTTACCGGGGTTCAGCCGCTACTACCGGATGCGGACTGGTATGTCGAAGAGCAACTAAGAACTGCCATTAAGGGATGTTTGCCGCCATGACTTTAAATCAAAAAATCTTTTCACGAATCTTAGTATAAGAAATTTTCAACAGTGATCTTAGCTGTCTTGTAAGTAGGCCTAGAATTGGGTATCGTAAATAATAAGAATCTAGTCTGTAATCTCACATCCGAAAATGACCAATAAATCACAATATTCCCTATTCGATGAATACGAGGCGGTAAAAAATCCGAAAACCACGGATGTTGTAAAATCCTTCTCCGTCAAAGCAGATAAAGAAGATAGCCCTTCCCTGAAGCGGCTGAAAAATAACTTCAACAACCGGCTTAAAACTATTAAGAAGCTCAAAGAAGAAATAGAGGGGCTTCCAGCCGTTTTTGCCTCACTTAACGAGCTTTACGGCCAGGAGGTAAAAGGCACTGAAGATGTGCTGAACGCGGTAAGGTATGATGTAATGGAAGGCTTGGACCAACTTTTTGAAAGAAAGTCATTAAGTAATTCAAACAAAATGGAAGTAAGCTCACTGATAGTAGAACAGATGACTGCTCTAAATGAGGCGGGCTGCGGCTATGACGACAAGTATCTTAAGTACACCAAATTACCGGATTTTTCTTCCGAAAGTGATGACTACCGAGAAGCCATAGAAGATATGGTAAAGGGAATGATGGGCCTTGATGAGGTGGATTTGGAGGATATACTAGGGGAAAAGAGGTTAAATCCTGAAGAATTTGCAGAAAAGTACCAGTCGCAGATCGATGAAAAAATACACGAAGAGGAAAAACGTGACTACGAGTTAAAGAAACAAAAATTGGATCGTGATATTCAATCTGGTTTCCAAGACCATTTTATGAAAACGTATAAGTCACTGGCGAAAAAGATACATCCCGACCTTGAGAAAGATGAGCACGTAAAAAAGGAAAAAGAGGCGATCATGCAAGAATTGGCGCAGGCCAAGGACAACAAAGACCTATTTCAGCTTATTGCCATAAAGTTGAAAATCGAAAAAATTGAAAATGGCAATGCTGCGATCGATGAAAGGCATTTACAAGAGTACGCAGAGCGCCTGCTGGAGCAAAAGAAAGAGCTTGAACGGCATATCTTCATGATGAAACACCACTCAGGATGGAATTCCTGGTTATATCAAAACTTCTATGCCAAGCATAAAAAGACTACCATTACTCATCTTAAGAACCATGCACAAGACTTGCTAGAGGAGATTGATGAGCTTGAAAGACTAAAACTCGCTGCCAAAAGTGTCAAAAAGATCCAATTGTATTTAAAGGAACGGCAAGAAGAAGAAAGCTTTCCTTCTTTTATGGACACTTTCTACTTTCGATCCGGATGAGTGAAATTACTATATGTTTTGTTTTTCTTTCGTCGATAGATAGTAAGCCATGATGCGGCCATTAACTGCTGTGACTTGTTTTAAAATAAAATCCAGGCTGCTATAGCGGCTATTACGCCGTATAGCATAGCGGGAAGACCGGCTTGCTTTAAAATGACCCCATCTTGATTGCTCAAAGTGAGCACTGAAGTGACGGCCACGATATTATTAATGCA
>JBCCIX010000152.1:0-9154 GCA_039028075.1 Bacteroidota bacterium
CTCCAATAATGATATCCTCGAAGGGTCATAGGGAGCACCGAGCGCCCTGGCCACTGCCAGTGGTGACGAGAGTATTTTGGAGGGTTTGGAATTGAGTAGTGCACTGATGAGCTTGTTCAGCTTTTCAAATTCAGCATGCATGCCTAACTGCTCAGCGATCTCATGTGCCCGATCCCTAAGTTCATTCAACCCTTCTTCACCTTTCACACGAACGACTTGTTCCAGTTTTTCTTCAATCTCTGGTAGGGTGAGTGTTTTGGACTCAGGGCCCGGTCTTCTAGATACCTGCATGTTTTCAAGCAATGCCCGTTCTTGCTGCGAGGCATACAACTCTCCGGACAAAGAATTATCTCCTGCTATAGGACCCGGTCCCTCCAAAAACCTTAAAGTAATTCCTGGTAACACTACCTTTTTGGTATAGGTATACGTAACAAATAATTGGTTGGCAGAAGTTGGCGTAAACTCAAGTGCAGAACGGTGACTAAGCAAAGACCCTGCATAGAGCCTTCCGAGAATAGTGAAAATATTTCTTCTCACGATCTCTTGGGGAGTATCGTCAAAATTGGACGTGTAAATCCGAGGTGCTATTTTTCGGAGCTTCCCTGCTTTTTCCAATTTGGAGATCTGGGCGCTAACCTTCGGATCACTGGAGGATAGAACAACTTCCTGTAAGTGTATGGATGAAATATTTTCCATTATAATGAATTACCTCTGCAATAACTAAAATATTTTCCATTATAAATTAGTTAATGATAAATATTTTCCATTATAAGAACTATTTCCGGAAATATCGATGCAACAACGGTCAAAAAATTTCCATTTAAGCGTGAGTAGATCAACTAAATCCCAAATATTTTCCTGTTTTATGGAGGTTATGGAAAATAATTTCCATTATAACTAACGAGTAACTTTCGTATAATTATTTTAAATATTGTTAATCGTTAGTTATGCCTAATGGATACGTTCTCATTCTATTAAACGGAGGAATTGATTCAACTGCTTACGTAAGAATTCTTAAAAAATTGAAAGAATAAGATTTTGATTGACTCCAACTTCGGTTTTTTCTAAATTTGCAGCTTCTAAAAAGAATGGGATAATCATCAATGATCTGGTGACTCTGTCAACTTTCCAGGCCCCGTAGTTCAATGGATAGAATAGAAGTTTCCTAAACTTTAGATGCAGGTTCGATTCCTGCCGGGGCTACTATCTTTGGTTAATCTAGCATTACGTTCACTGAGTAGAGCATGTACGAAAACCAAACAGTCGCGGCTTTGGAGTACTTAGCTGATAAAATTGATTTTTCGTCTACGAAAAGATAAGTTGACAAAATCAGAAAAAAGCGTGATTCAAAATGAAATGTCTATTCAAGAAAAATCGTCCAGACTCTCTATGAATTTAGATTTATTAACGGAAGGCGTGTTTGCTGGAGTTTCTTTATTATCAGGTTATCTTGTATCGGGTTGCCTTCATTAATGGTTAAAGACCATCATGAAGCCCTGAAATTGTACCTTCAGTTAGGCCAGAAGAAAGAACCTATAACAGTCGGCCAGTAAAATCAATGCAGCGGTCATGAAAAGTACGGGACAATTATACAATACCGTACTGGGTACCGTTGATGCCTCCAAAGGAGAATTAAGGAAAGGAGCAGTATCCGTTCAAAAAAGGTACTTTCCTGCCTATAAAAACGTTCCACACCTTTTGGGAGATGTTCCCAGTTAAATACTAAAATAAATCAGGATTTGACTTCAAGGGAACAAATTAAGCTGTCTTACAGCGCTCATTTCCACTTAGTAAGTATTCATCCTCACTACGATGGTAACGGGAGAACGTCAAGGCTGTTGATGAATAAAATTCAAAAACGGTACAATCTGCCGCTTGCGATTGTTCACGAAGAGGAAAGGCAAGATTATTTCGTTGCTTTAGAAGAAACGCGGAAAAAGGATCTCTCAAAGCATTTGAGAAGTTCATGGATGAACAATACATCAAACACCTCAAAGGAGAAATTGACCGGTATAAAAAACAAAATAGAGATGGTGGTACGTCTTTTATTTTTTAGAGGTTATAAATTGAATTTTTTATCCCTATTTGAATAATGTAATTTATGATGTATAAAAGGTTCAGTACATTCATTTTGTCAAGTTTTCTGGTGACGTTTGTCCATGCTCAATTTAAAGAAAGCAATAGTCTTTTTTCCTTCTTGAATAAAGAAGGAAAAAAAGTATTCATATTAGGTGAGATACATTCATCCGCTGCTAATCCGGAAATATTGAAGGATCTACTGGAGAGAACATCTCAATCAAACGAATCCGTGAACTTGTTCCTTGAGATTGGACCATCAGAGGCCTTTCTCTATAACCGCTTTCTTGCAAGTGGTGATACCACGTTAATTGATCAAACCGTTTATGCTGGAAATTTTAAAGAGTGGCGTAACTTCTGGCGTAACCTATATTCAGATTCTATTAGAAGTAAGCTTACCATACGAGGATTCGATTTCGACAGACCTGCTGTTTTTAAATACATTTTAACGCAAGTTATCGCCGATAATTACCCTGACTTAGGACCACATTTGAATGACATTACTGAGCTTCTAAGTGATCCCGATTTTGACACCCGTCATAGTTCCCCATTCCCTAACAAAGAAGATAAGGAGTTTTACATAGCTATAACAGATATTTTTTATCAAAAGAGAACTTTATTAGAGCAGCATCTTCCTAAGGATATATCTCAACTATTACAAAATTTGGCGGAAAATGAAGTGCTTCAGTTTGGTGGGAATAGAGATGAAAGTATACAAAAAAATATTATGCGATATGTCTCTTCTTCAAGTGTAGAAAGCAACGTAGTTCTTATGGGGCGAGGGCACGCAGACCTGTCAAATAATTTGGCCGCGAAAATGATTAAGAAAAGGGCTGTTTTTGCAGTTAGTGTGGGTCTGATTCTCTATCATAACTCACAAATTCTAGATTCTCAATATGAGAAAGTAGAAGATATCAATGAGCTTAATAAGAAACCATGGAAAAAATTTACAGGTTTGATGCCTTCAGAGCATGAATACACCTATTTTCATACTGTCGGTAATCTGCAGCAATTGGATAAATATGCAGATTTCATCATAATCGCAAGTAACCAAAGGCCATTGACCTGGATCAACCTCTAATTTGAAGCATTTCTTTTCCTCGCCAGCGAGTAATATTTTATTACTAGCCTCACTGATCACAATATATCCTTATTGAGATGCGGCAACTGCTTGTCATTCAGATCAAACATGTTATGATTTTTAGATATTAACGGTAAAACTAAAAGAATACCTTACAAGAAGTCAGATCTCAGTCAGCTTCGATAGGTGAAGGGCAGGAACTTGAGTACCAAAATCGCGATGGTATTACCCGTTTCGAATGCTAAAAATCTACAAATTTCGCTGCCTGATCCTTTAGAAGGGTGTTGTAGAGTGAATTAGTAATCTTACCCTTTTCTAAATGACGATCTATTTGAGCCAACTTAGGTTTAAGTGCTAAAACGTGGGTGCCGCAGTAGTTGAATATATCAGTCAAATGACTAAGCGCTAGCCCAGCACCCTGAACTCCCGAACTAATTCCCACCAGAGCACACTTCTTGTCGCTAAATGTGTCAGGGAATTTAAGTCCGTCAACAAAAGCCTTTAAAACGCCAGGAAACGAGCCATTATACTCTGGGACCACGAAGACGAATTTTTTGGTTTGAGCCATTATATCTCTAAAATGATTAAAGGCGTTATTTTTCCCGGAGTTTTCGTACAATGCACTCGTAGTGAAATCGCTGGGTAAGTCCTTCAAATCAATGAGTTGTACCTGCTGACCGAGATCTTTAAGCAGAGATTCGTAAATTTTTACAATTTCCATCGAAACGGAGTCGTTTCTATTCGTTCCGCAGATCACAGTTATTTTTTCCATACTATTCTTTATACATCAAATTTCCACTTCCTTCCAAGGAAACATCTACCACAGGTGGAATTGTTTTTACATAAATGACATTTCCATTAGAAATAATTCTGCCGGTTAAACTTTGGATAGCTTGTACGACCATGTCATTAGTACCACGTTGGAAAACTTCAACTTCTTCAGCTACCAATTCGGAACCGTCAAAACGACCATCTCCCGAAAAAAAACCAACCACCAATTTTTCGGTGCGACCTTTTAATTTAAAATTCGACAGGTCATTACTTATTATTCGGACTGACCCATTGGAAACTTTAAGATCGAAATCTCCGGTCCGATCTTCTGATATGAGGGTCAGTTCGGAAAAAGTTACCGAGTCGTTTGACGTGATTATCCCACCCCCATTTTGCCGTATTCGAGTTAGCTCCGGAGCAGTAATCACCACTTCGGGAAAATTATACTCCCGTACCCAGGAACAGCTATTTTCGTCGGATAGTACCAGTTGATCATCCACGATGTTAAAAGCGATGTTTGGCAGGAGGTTTTTGCCGGTTGTGATACTTATGCTATGCTCAGAACCGGTTTTAAGTGTTACTATAAACTCGTCATTAACCTCAATAGCGTTAAAAGTACCCAACTCGGCCGCAAAGGTGATTAAGTCCCCAGCTGACTTCAAACAGTCTGGCGCATCGGGATCGTTGCACCCCAGATGTATCGCGATGACCACCATAAAGAACGCCTTTCTCATTTTAGTCTATATCCAATCGCAAATTCTCCAGCTTCCGCCTTGGCCGCATGTGATTTGACCGCCACCGAACCAAAGAAATGATCTCCAAAGTACCGCCGTAAGCCTAGTCGTAAATAAATCGGATCAAAAACACTGTAGGGATCATATAAATAATACCCGGCTTGTGAAATAATGGAAAACTCGTTAATCACTAATTCATGACTTAAAGCCAAACCAATTCTATTAAAATCCGGGTCTTCGTTCTCAGGTAGAAAATAGTCCTCTTCTTTGAAGTTTTTTAAGGATTCTGAATAGAACCATTCCAACCCTAACCCTAGCTTACTTTTTCTATTGAGTGTTTTATCTACAAACGCCGAGACCACAAAAAAAGGATCTGTACCGGTGTTTATCCTTACCGCCTCATGCGCGCCCCCGGCGAGGGAGAAGGTATAGCCAATGTCCCTACTAGCAAGCCTATTTTCATCGAGGGCGATGTACTTCGTGGATTTGGAGCTGAGAAAATACTGGAGGCCGACATTAAGGCTGAAAACATTAATTCCCGAATTGGGTTTTTTCAGAGCAGCATTTGAAAAATGTGTCATTGAAATTGAGGAGTATACACCCAGGCGACGGGCCATCTTGTACTGGTACAAAAATTCGAGTAGAACTCCGGCGCTGATGTCCGTACTTAATACATTATTTTTATTATTGGTCTCCCGATCATATTTTTCGCTGTTGTACGCGAGGCCAAATCCAAACTTGTAGGCGAATTGGCTGCGTTTTTCTCTATTCCGGGTTAGGTAAAACTGATAGTGAGGGATCAGCGAAAGGGTACTGCCTAATACGTCATTGTTATAATCTATGTAAGTGGCGGTGAGCCCGATGTCAGGATAGTTGTATCGAGCTTGCCAGGGTTCAGTTCCATCGGTTTTTTGATTTAGAATAAGCCTTACTCCCCACGGATGTGCCGTAATGAGATGGGATATCTGCTCCTTATGCTCAAAAATTGCTCCACGCATGTAGTCAATACTAATAACCTGCCTGCCACCGGAGCGGAACTGCCCGCAGAGCACGGTAGAGACTAGTAAAAAAATAAGGGTGATCAGACCTTTCACAATGGGGATTTTGAGTCTTCGAAATTAGGATAATTGAGCTTTTTGACCGGCTACACTAAACCTTTAAGTTTACGTAAATCTTCAGGAGTATCTATTCCTATGGATTCGAATTGCGTTTTTGCCACCTTGATCTTATAACCGTTTTCCAGCCACCGTAATTGCTCCAAGGATTCAGATATTTCTAAAGCAGAGGGTTTTAAATTCGTGATGTCCTTTAGGATATCGTTTCGGTAGGCATAGATACCGATGTGCTTATAAAAAGAATGGCGTTTCAACCAATCGTCCGCTGTCGTATTTCTGATGTGAGGTATTGTAGAACGACTGAAAAGGAGAGCTTGTCCTTCAATATCAAATACTACTTTGACTACATTAGAGTCATACAGTTCTTTTGTATTCGTAATCCGCTTGGCCAAAGTAGCGAGTTCAGTGTTGCCGTCTAGCAAATTAGTGAGAAGGTCGATTTGTCCGGGGTTAATAACGGGCTCATCACCTTGGATATTGATGACATAATCATATTGCAACCCAACTTTTAACAGGGCCTCATAACATCTATCCGTTCCGCTGTGATGGTTTACGTCGGTCATCACCGCTTCACCTCCAAAAGCGCTCACTGCTTTAGCGATGCGAAGATTATCGGTGGCTACAATCACTTTGTTTAAAGCATTAGCTTTTGAACACTGTTCGTAAACTCGCTGTACCATGCTTTTACCATGGATTTCCACTAGCGGTTTGCCTGGAAACCGGCTGGAGGCGTATCTAGCAGGGATAATACCTAATATTTTTCCCATTAGGCACGTTTTACTTTTAACGAAGTACCCTCAGCGCTGGTAACAATTACCTTATCTCCTTTATTGAGGTAGTCGCCTCGGGTATAGGCATCGTAGAGCTCGTCGTCGATAAGTATTTTACCACTGGGTCTCAAAATGGTTTGCGCAATACCTTCTTTACCGATCAACTCCTTAGAATAGTAGGTAGAGGTATAACCATCATCTTTAGGCATGGTATCCGTAAGTGTTAGTCTGGAGAAAGCCTTTGTGGTGGCGAAGCTTGCTCCGGCTACTACGAATAAAACGACACTACCTGCCATAGCCGCAATCACAACCACCACAGCGGTTAGTATAGCAGAGAAAGGTACAAATGAAAAATCAAAATTATCATTATTTACCATGACCAATATTAATGATCCGATGGTTAGACTTATGCCGAGTATACCCGCCACGCCAAAACCGGGAATAACGAAAACCTCTACAGCGATAAGAACAACCCCGAGAAAGAAAGCAATGATTTCCCAGTTTTCTGCTAAGCCATTCATATAGTAAGGGACAAAATATAAGGTAGCCGCTAGTATAGCTGCCGCAATGGGAAATCCAACTCCAGGGGTCTGCAGTTCAAACCAGATGCCCCCGATAATCACCAGAATCAGAATGCCACTTACGAACGGATTCAGGAATACCGCTATAATCTTTTCCGTAGATGATAATTTGTAGGTAGTAATTTCGTAGTCAGTGATCTCATTTCGTTCAAGTAGTTCTTCAATAGAGTTAACCTTAGCCTCACAGAACCCAAATTTTATAGCTTCGGTGGTTGAAAAGGTTATAACTTGCCCTTCCTGGGTAACACTGTCAATGGCTATGCTCTGATCCACCATGGCCTCCGCAATCTTTGGGTCACGTCCTTTTTCTTCAGCTATCGAGCGCATCGTACTCCGCATATAGGATTGGTACTTGTCCGGAGCGGCAGCGCCATCTGCGGTAACTACTGTGGCGGCTCCTATGTTGGCACCGGGAGCCATATAAATACTATCACAAGCTATGGAAATGAGCGCTCCTGCGGAGGCAGCATCATTATTGATGAACACCCATACGGGCTTATCAAAGGCCATTATATTCTCCACAATATCCTTGGCATCAGTCACTATACCTCCGTAAGTATCCATATCCACAACGACAAGATCCGCTTCGATTTCTCTGGCATTTTCCAGTGCCAACTCCACATATCTTGACATTCTGGGGTCTATATCCGACCGGATTTCCATAACCATCACCTTTTGCGTTTGAGAAAAACCATGGAAAACGACGGGGGTAAGCGTGAGTATTAGTAGCAGTGTTTTCAGCATTATATCGACTTTACACTTATTTTTAAGCTTTAATTATTGCATCTAAGTTAACTCAATTCCGTTTGGTGAAAAACCTTCAAAAAAACTTTTCTCATGCCTTTGAAGGCAAGGTTTGGAACATTGATTCCGAAATTGGGGGTGACTATTTGGTGATTGAAGCGCGGAATGAGCATACTTTTGAAACGGCTTTCTTTATTTATGAACCTAGTGATGCCGCAATCATAAAAGGTCCTATTACATTGGAAGAAACGTGGTGGGTGGGTGTTACACATGTATCCGGGCAAATCATTGTATTCCATAAGTTCGAAGATACGGAGAGCCCAGAGCACAAGAGCTACCAGGCTGTAGATGTTGATTCAGGAACGATCATATGGGAAGCTTCTGACGTATCATTTAGCGAATATGGTCGTAACTATTTAAAAGGGATGAAGAACAATTCGCCCTTTATTATTGATCTCCAAAAGGGAAACCCGATCCATGAAAATGATTTAATTGATGCGCCCCAAAATAATCATCTGTTATACCCGTTTTTGTATGTACCTAAAAGTGGCTATCACAATACAGTGCATTCCTTTTTAAGTGCTATTGGTATGGATTCGGATAACAGGTATGGTATCCATTATTTGGATACTATGGGCTTTATAATTATCTCATTTTATTACCATAATACGGGACTGGAGAACAGGTTGATTGTCTTGAATCAGTCTAGAGAACTGCTTTTGGATGAAGTGCTGGGCACAGAGCTCAAGGGAATCGCGGATCGACCTTTCTTTGTTTATCACGACCATCTTATATTTGTAAAAGAGAACTCCAATTTTTTAAGCTACCAACTTTCTCAAGTATGAGATTTTTTTTCACTGTTTCTTTAAGTATAGCCGTTTTTTATAGCCTATCGTTAAGTGCTCAGGACAGTACCAAAACGAAGATTATTGACAATAGGGAGTTCATTGAACACAGGGTCCAAGAAAAAGAAACACTCTATTCACTTTCCAGACAGTATGAGGTACCTATTTACCGAATCATAGAACACAATCCGCCGACCGAATTTGGTCTTGAGATCGGTAGTATCATTTACGTCCCAAAACCTGAAAAAGTAGCGCAGGAGGAAGGTGCTACTACGACTGCACCTCCGGTTCCCACGCAAGAAAATCGGCGTTCCGATAACGGGCATCGGCAAACTGAGGGTGAGATTATGCATACAGTTGAAACTAAACAGACACTATTCAGTATTTCCAAGCTTTACGATGTACATATTGATCAGATACGGAAGTGGAATGGTCTC
>JBCCIX010000153.1:0-9151 GCA_039028075.1 Bacteroidota bacterium
CCTTGCAGCCATCATTTCATTAGTTTCCTGTGGAAAGCAGGGTCCTACAGAAGATGAGTTTGCCTCTGCGGCTGAGAATTATGCTGATATCGTCTTGGCTAATTATCAAGACAGCTATGACGAAACGGTAAAACTGAAGGAATTGATAGATCAGTTTGTGAAAGCTCCAACGGCCGAAGGATTTACCGCATGTAAAGCACAGTGGCTTAAAGCAAGAGAGCCTTACGGCCAGACGGAGGCGTTTCGCTTTTATGGAGGGCCTATTGATGATGAAAATGGCCCCGAGGGTCTGATCAATGCGTGGCCCATGGACGAGAATTATATTGACTACGTCAGAGAGGATAGCACCGCGGGGCTCATCAATAACCTGGAAGAGTATCCCGAAATAACGAAAGCGTTGCTGGAAAAATTGAATGAGTCTTTTTCAGAGGAAAGCATTTTTACCGGCTATCATGCCATTGAATTTTTGCTTTGGGGCCAGGATTTCTACAAAGATAGCGGCGGCCTCCGGGCTTACACTGATTACGTGATAGATGGCACTGCGCCGAACCCCGAGCGCAGAGGATTGTACTTGAAATTAACGGCAGAATTATTACTAGACCACCTTGCAGCGGTTAAGCAGGAATGGGAAAAAGACGGAGCCTATCGGGCTGCATTTCTTGCCTATCCGAAAAACGAGATCATTACCAAAATTTTCACCGCCTTGGGAGAATTCAGCAAAGGTGAGCTCTCAGGGGAGCGGATGTTTGTGGCCGTTGATTCTAAAGACCAGGAAAACGAGCATTCTTGCTTTGCAGACAATACGATTGCAGACATAGTTAACAATTTTCAGGGTATTGTAAATGTCTACACCGGCGAATACACCAGAGTAGATGGTTCAAAAGTCAATGGTACCAGTTACGCAGCGCTCGCCTCTAAAATCAATCCCGAGAAGGCCAAAGCTGCTGACGAAGCTATTAATAAAACGCGGCAAGCGATAAGTGAAATTCCGGCACCCTTCGATCAAGCGATTGTTGAAAATGAAGTGGAAGTGCTAAAAGCGGTGGAAGCCTTAGAAGATTTAAGCGATGCCTTTGCAGATGTGAGCTTGGAGCTCAAAAAGTAATTGGTAAAAAATAATGAGGGGTAAGGTACAAGCTGTTGTATTAGTTTTGAGTATTACTTTATTCTGTTTGAAGTGCGCTCATACGGTTGACTTAAGTGTCGAAAAAATGAGTGGCGGCCTCAACTTCACTTCTTATAATTTTAGCAAAGATGCCTTTGGGGTTCAAGGGAACAAATTAAGCCGGATGGAATCTCGTCTTTTCCAATCGGGAAACGAACTATTCCGAACAAATTGGGTAGAGGCCCCGGCTTCCGTACAATCCTTAGATGGTTTAGGGCCTGTTTTCAATGCTACCTCCTGCGGCAGCTGTCACTTTAAAGACGGCCGGGGTGCCCCCCCCGATGAGCCGAACGGTACCCGTTTTGGGCTGCTCTGGCGATTGAATACAGGCAAAAAGACAGAACATGGAGCTAATGCACCTCACCCTGTTTACGGATCTCAAATTCAAGATCATGCGGTTCAAAAGATCGCACCCGAGGCAGAAGTGACAATCACTTACGATACAATCAAAGGATACTATCAAGATGGTAGCCCGTACGTGCTCTACAAACCTAATTATGCGCTGTCAAATTTAGCGTATGGAGAAATTGATGTGGATTACCATCTTGCTCCTCGTATTGCTTCGCAGGTGGCCGGCCTGGGCTTACTAGAGAATATCCCCACAAAAGACCTACTAGCCAACGAGGATGAATACGATACAGACGGAGACGGGATTTCGGGGAAGGCCAATTACGTATGGAATGTACTGGAAAGGAAGAATACCATAGGTCGTTTTGGCTGGAAAGCTAACCAACCCACTATTATGCAGCAGAGCGCTTCAGCATTTAATGGTGATATGGGGTTGACCTCCACGTTATTTCCTAACGATGAGTTTAGCGCTTATCAGGAAGAACAAGGTCCACCTAAACCAGAGGGAGGTTCTCCCGAGATCAGCGACCGGCAGCTGGAACGAATCACACTGTACGTTCAAACGTTGGCAATACCCGCAAAACGGAACATCGATAAACCGGAGTACCTTACCGGAAGAACAGTATTTAATGAAATTGGCTGTGAGTCGTGCCATAAAACCTCGTTTACCACCGGAAGTGACGCAAAGATTGCATCGTTGAACAATCAAAAAATATATCCCTACACTGATTTATTGCTCCACGACATGGGAGAAGGGCTAGCGGATAACGCTCCTGACTTTGAAGCTACCGGTCGGGAATGGCGTACTGCACCACTTTGGGGTATAGGCCTCATTAAAACCGTAAACAAACACACTCGACTGCTCCACGACGGACGCGCCCGAAATATTGAGCAAGCGATTTTATGGCATGGGGGGGAAGCTGAGACTTCGAAAAACGAATTTGTAAGCTTGACTAAGGCAGAGCGCGAGGCATTACTCCTTTTTATCGAAAGTTTATAATAACTATTTAGATTCATTCTTGACAGTTATCTTTGTCAGCAAATGAGTAAGAAACAGCTCTTTTTATATCTGCTAGCTACCGTTTGGTTTTGTTATTCCTGTCGGGATGATCCATCCTTCGACCGATCGCTTTTCCTTAAAAATTATGCAGATAGCCTTATATTACCCGCCGTAAGCGAAGTGGCCGAAACCGCAGCTACTCTTCATCGATCCGTGATCTCGTTAAGGGAGAACCCGAATCCTAAGACGCTAAGTCAAGCGCAGTATGATTGGGATAAAACCTATCAGGCTTGGATAAGAGTAAGTGGGTTGAATTTTGGCCCGGGGGGATCAAAAGGCCGTAAACGCACCATAGTAGAAGAGGTAGGAGCTTGGCCGGTGGATCAGGAAGGTATAGAGCAAAAAATAAGCACAAGTAATTTTCAGCTTAGCGATGCAAAAAGAAATACCAGAGGTTTACCTGCGGTCGAATATTTACTTTATCATGATCAACCCACCGGCATTTTAACGTCATCAGCAAGTGAGGACCGGTTAAATTATTTGGTAAAGATTGTAGAACATCTTGCTGTAACGTTGGACAAATTTCACGACGATTGGAAAAGTAATTATAAAATGCAATTTGTTGAAAGTGATGGAACGGATGTGAAAAGCTCCGTTACGTTACTATTTAATGAAATGGTCAGGGATTTTGAGACTATGCGTGACCTGAAATTAGGCATTCCTGCGGGACTTATTGCAGGGCAGTCAGGGCCCCAACCTGAGCTTTCCGAAGCTAGGTTTAGCAAAAAATCATTAACCTATTTAGTTTCCAATTACAATCATTTCGTCTCTTTCTGGTACGGGACAACTGAAGACGGCCAAAATGGCCTAGGATGGGAAGAATACCTACTTTCCGTAGAAGGTGGACCACATCTAGTAAAAAAAATTCGTGAAAAGTTTAATGAAATTGATTTGATCATCAAACGGATTCCTAGTGATAAAACTATGGAAGAATTGGCGTTGGCCAATCATCCTGCGTTGGCAGCGTTTTACGCTGAACTGAAAAAATTGACCCCCTACGTTAAAGGAGAATCTAGTAGCTTGCTTAGCTTGGCAATTACTTTTAGTTCTGGTGACGGCGATTGAAATGGTAGGGCGATTTAAAGCGTCGGTGTGAACCTTGTAATAAACCTTTTTTCTAATAAATAAATAGAACCCATGAAATATATAACCTTAATAATTAGCTGCCTAGTCATGTTGGGCAGTTGTAAGTCTCCTCAGGAAAAGACGGAAGATAACCCTGTTGATCAGGTAGTTAACGTGTACACTCATCGCCATTACGATGTGGACCAGCAATTATTTGAAAAATTTGAGGAGGAAACCGGAATACAAGTTAATGTAGTAAATGCCAATGCCGATGAATTGATCCAAAAGATGGAGGCTGAAGGGCAGGAATCTCCTGCTGATGTTTTGATTACCGTGGACGCAGGCCGATTGGCCAGAGCAAAGGAAAAGGAACTCTTGCAGTCTGTTAGTTCTGAATTTTTAAATTCGACCGTACCAAGTCACTTAAAAGACGAAGATAATCACTGGTTTGCGCTTACTAAGCGAGCTCGCATTATTGTTTACGCTAAAGACAGAGTGCAACCGGAAGAACTTTCAACTTATGAGGCGCTAACGGAGGCACAATGGCGCGGTAAGGTAGTCATACGCTCTTCCTCCAACATTTACAATCAATCGCTACTTGCCTCCATAATTGCAAACGACGGAGAAGATAGCGCACGAACATGGGTAGCTGGTGTAGTTCAGAATATGGCCCGTGTACCAAAAGGTAATGATCGGGATCAGGTGAAAGCAGTAGCAGCCGGTGAAGGAGATTTAGCTGTGGTTAATACTTATTACCTGGGAAGAATGGCTAATTCTGAAGATGCCGCGGAAGTAGAGGCCAGTAGTAAAGTAGGCATTTATTTTCCTAATCAAAACGGTAGGGGCGCACATATTAATATAAGTGGGGCAGGTGTAGCTAAATATTCGCCTAATAAGGAAAATGCCATCAGGTTTATCGAATACTTAGCATCAAAGCCCGCTCAAGAGGTTTTTGCGGAAGCCAACTATGAGTATCCCATACATCCTGAGGTACCACCCACTGAGCTACTTCAATCCTGGGGCGATTTTAAAGAAGATCAACTTCCACTCAGTAAACTTGGTGAGTATAATAAACTCGCTAATCTCATATTCGATGCCGGTAACTGGCCTTAAATTTATGATTTTATAGTAGCTCGTTTCATAGTCCATTTTGCGTTCACCACTTGAAAGGTATATAAAAAAGCGTTTCAGGGACTTTGATGGTTTCTCTGTGTGGGCGGTATTGATCACTGTATTCATTGGGATACCTACTATTTTTATTGCGGTCAAGATTTTTGAAGGTCCGGGGGAGTCGTGGTATCACATTGCTGAATATTTGCTTCCTAAATATATAGGTAATTCACTGTATCTGGCCGGGTTATGCACGGTATTATCCGTGCTTTTTGGTGTTTTAAGTGCATGGTTCAGCGTACGCTATGAGTTTTACGGACGTAGGATGCTAGAATGGTTACTGATCTTACCCTTAGCTATACCCTCCTACATAACGGCTTATGCCTATGCCGGCATTTTTGATTACGGAGGCTCACTAAATCTTTTGCTAGGCTGGTTTTCACTCGATATTGGAAGAATCGACCTGATGAATATAAATGGTCTTGCGTTCATTTTAAGTATCTCACTCTACCCATATGTGTATGTGGCCTGCCGCGCTTTCTTCCTGCACCGTTCTCAGAGCCTAATCGACGCTTCTAAAGTATTGGGTAAGGGGGAGCTACAGCATTTCTTCAAGCTTATTTTACCCATGGCCAGACCGGCAATGGTAGGTGGTGTCATTCTGATACTGATGGAAGTACTTAATGACTATGGGGCGGCAAAGTATTATGGTGTCAACACCTTTACCACAGGTATTTTTAAATCGTGGTTTGGGTACCGTGAACCTGAAACGGCGGTCTACCTGGCGGCCTTATTGCTGGTCATCATATTTGGATTGATCCTGATTGAGCAAAAACAGCGCGGCGCAAGAAAATTTGCTGTACAGGGTGAAAGTGGGCGGCAACTCCAACGGCTGAAAAGCAGTACCGCAAAAAAGATCTCGATTACCACCGTAGTTGCGCTACCTGCATTCTTAGGCTTTGTAGCACCCGTGATCCAACTGGTATATTGGGCTGCCATATCGTACGTGAAAATAGACTGGCCTTCGCTGTTACAGGTTGTATTGCAAAGTTTGGGGATTGCTGCTTTTGCTGCTTTTTCGTGTGTTCTAACGGCAATGTCACTGCTGCTGGCGAAAACATGGAATCGATTGGAATGGGTAAACCAAATGTCTAAAATTGGGATTTTAGGATACGCCATTCCTGGTGCCGTTATCGCGGTAGGTGTGTACATGCCGAGTTTGTATTTTGACAAGTGGCTGATTGGTATCGTCGGAAAAACGTTCTCCCTGAAAATCAATCTGTTGCTTACAGGCACCGTTATTGCGCTAATCTATGCGTATGTAGTGCGCTTTCTTGCCGTGGCATTCAATCCTATTGCGGCAAGCCGGGAAAACATCCAGCTTGGGCTGATACAGGCCTCGCAGTCCTTGGGTAAAGGAGCATTTTCTACCTTTTTGAAGATCGAACTACCGTTGCTAAAACCGGCTTTATTGGGCGCATTTATCTTGGTGTTCATCGATGTGATGAAGGAGCTACCTTTAACCCTCATTTTAAAACCCTATGATGTGCAGACTCTAGCTATCGAAGCCTATCAGTTTGCCAGCGATGAACGCGTGATCGAAGCGGCTATGCCTTCATTACTAATCATTGCCACGGGAGTACTTCCTGTTGTATTTCTCAATAGATTAGTAAGCAGGAACTAGACTATGTTATTGACCATCAATCATCTGTACAAAAGCTTTAATCGGGAAAAAGTACAGGCCGTGTATGACACATCGCTGCAATTAGAAGCAGGTAAGACTTACGCCTTCTTAGGGGAAAGTGGTAGTGGTAAAACTACCTTAGCACGATTAATTGCCGGTTTGGAGCGTCCAGATCGTGGAGAGATCTACTTAAACGAAAGATTGATCAGCTCTGAGAGCTATCATCTGCCAGCCGAAAAGCGAGCCATTGGTTTTGTATTTCAGCACTACGCCCTGTTTCCGCATTTGACCATTGCCAAGAACATTGAATACGGTATTTCCGCAAGACCGGATAAGAGGAAAGTAGTGGAAGACATGCTGAGTCTGATTAGCCTGGAAGGGTACGGTAAGCGCTATCCCCATGAAATTTCAGGTGGGCAACAACAGCGCATAGCCCTCGCTCGGGCATTGGCACCCAAACCAAGATTGATTCTTTTGGATGAACCGTTTAGCAATCTCGATAGCAATTTAAGGCAGGAATTAAGAACAGAAGTATTTACCATTTTGCAAAAAACAGGAGTTGGCGCCATTTTTATTACACATAATTCTGAAGATGCTATGGCTATTTCCGATGAAATAGCCGTTTTTAAAGACGGAAGGCTGGTGCAAAAAGCCACACCGGAAGAACTATATGAGCATCCTGTAAGTCCTTACGTTGCCGGTTTTTTTGATACCTTGATCGAAATGCCACCATCTTTGCTCTCCTCCTTTGGATATCAAGTAAACCAGCACAAACTCTACTTGATCAGAAACCATGACTTTCACTTCAACGGCTTCAAGGAATTTAGTACGGATGCAACAGTGATATCATCTTCCAGAGTGGGAAGAAACTATCTAATTGACGTTAAAGTTGGGGAACATGTACTGCAGGTGAGTAGTGAAGAAAAACCTGACCAAAGCGAGATCTCTATTAGTTGGCGTGAACGTGATCTTTTGGTATTTCCAAAGCCAGATCAACCCGTGTAATGGTTGAGTGCTTTCCTGACTTTTTTCCGATATCTCATCCCCACAGTTTTGGTTTTTGTTTTTAGATATATCACCTTGTCCAAGACCTGATTTAATTCTTTTGCTCTGAAAATCTAGAATAGCGCTCACCTAAGCAGAGTTTAAAGCAGGCTGTACTGCGATGAATACAAAGCTTTTTTTTGCCACGTATCTGAAGTGTTAAGAATTGAAACATCTGTGTTAATGACTCAGATTATCCAACCGTACCTTCCGGCATAAATGTGATGCAATGGTAAAAAACTGGTCCTTACTACCAACACCTGTTTGAAATTTTAATGTCTAAAAGTATGATCAAAAGATCGCTAGAATATCTCATGCTGTTCATAGGAATTGACAATCGAACATGAGGTGTAAAATAAATTATTAACATTCTCACTTTTAACATATCAATATGGCTAAACCAAATAGAAATATTCTGAAGTCCCTCATACTGGCCTTGGTGTATATTTTGACCATTTCAGTAGAAGCCCAGGAATTGATAGAAAAATATCAAAACAAGGTGAATGGTGAGGTTTTTACCTTAGACGTAGATGAATCTAACGGTCTTATTTACTTAGGGGGTGACTTTATCCGTGCCGGTAACTTCAGAAGTTACGGAGCAGTACTGGACCAAAATACAGGGTTAGTGCCTGAAGGCATGCCCAAAGTAGATGGTGCTGTTTTAACCTCTGTTTCCGACGGGGCGGGAGGTTATTACATTGGAGGAAACTTTACTCAGGTAGGGACTGAAGCCAGGAGAAACTTGGCGCATATCAATGTTAATGGCACGGTCACCTCTTTTGTTGAAGGTCTAAGCATTAACGGACCTGTAGAGACGTTGGCGTTATCAGATGGGATCTTGTATGTAGGCGGCCATTTCACAAGTGTTGGAGGAGTAGTCAGAAATCGTATTGCAGCTTTGAACGTCAGCAATGGATCTGTGACGGACTGGAATCCGAATGCTAATAATACCGTTCGCACTTTAGCAGTATTCGGTAATACGGTGTATGCAGGTGGGGATTTCTCCGGCATTGGCGGGTTGGATAGAAACCGTATTGCTTCATTAAATGTAAGCGATGGGTTGTCAACTGCCTGGAACCCAAATGCGAATGGCACGGTCAGAAGTCTGACCATAGACGATAATACGGTATATGTTGGAGGAACTTTTACAAATATTGGAGGTGCCGTTAGAAATTATATCGCAGGGCTAAATGGCAGCAGTGGGTTAGCAACCGCTTGGGATCCAGACGCTAATGGAATAATAAATAGTGTAGTCGTATCTGGCAGCACCTTATATGCAGGAGGAGACTTTACAAATATCGGTGGGGCGAGTAGAAATAGGATTGCCGCGTTAAATAGCAGCGATGGATTGGCTACCAACTGGGACCCAAATGCCAACCGTACTGTACGGAGTTTGGCCGTATCAGGGAGCGTGGTATATGCCGGGGGAGATTTTTTTAACATTGGCGGTCAGTTCCGAGATTACATTGCGGCACTCAACATTACCGACGGACAAGCGACCGATTGGGATCCAAGTGCTGATGAAAGTGTCTTCAGTCTATCGGTATCCGGAAGTACTGTACATGCCGGTGGTACTTTTACGCTAATTGGGGGTAAAAATAGAAACCATCTTGCCGCTTTAAATCTTAGTGATGGGTCGTTGACTGATTGGAATCCGAATGCTAACGACCGGGTA
>JBCCIX010000154.1:0-9147 GCA_039028075.1 Bacteroidota bacterium
CACCTTATTATCCGGGTAGTCAAGAATACCTTCTATGGTTAAAAAGTCATTTTGTCCATCACCGTTTGGTGTAACGGCATTTTTTATGCTCACTATCTCCCGGGGAACGACCGTGATAGCCAGGCTAACGGTACCTGTACATCCATCGTCATTTTGAAAATCAAGTGTAACCGTATAATCACCCGCTTGTTCGTACACGTGTATCGGACTGATGGAAGAGCTTGAACCGCCATCGCCAAAGCTCCAGTCTACCCTACTCAAACCAACATTGCTAGTAAAGCTAAAAGCCGACTCCTGTCCTGGTTTGATCTCCTCCGGAGCGTTAATGGTGACCTCGGCAGCCTGGATAATAGAAACATTCAAGCCTGCCACACTCACATTTCCACAATCATTGATTGCTACGGCCTCTATCACACCCGCCTGCCCATTGTCTAAATTTACCGTAATCGAAGGCTGGCTAGTAGTTAAGCTATTTGCAGAAAAGCCACCGG
Source organism: Bacteroidota bacterium (assembly GCA_039028075.1). Taxonomy (GTDB): domain Bacteria; phylum Bacteroidota; class Bacteroidia; order Cytophagales; family Cyclobacteriaceae; genus Fulvivirga. The sequence goes on from JBCCIX010000154.1 coordinate 492, forward strand.
GCAAAATCCACGAGTACCGGGTAGCATCCGCAATCCCTACTAGGGTATAAGTTATATTTTGTGCATCTGAACATAATTCGGTCTCACCCTGAATGCTGCCGGTGCCTGAGGGTGGTGAAGCACGGGTAATAGTAACAGTTGCATTACTGGATTCGGTACAAGCGCCATTATTAATGGTCCAGGTAAATTCATTCGTCCCCAAGGCCAGGCTGCTTACGCCTGAAGTAGGGTTGGCAGGATCATCAATACTCGCAGAACCGGTGGTGCTCCAAACTCCCACACCTACTGACGGTGCGTTTCCACCTAGATTGGGATAGGAACTGTCGCAAGTAATGTCGTCAGCCCCAACGGTAGCTTGTGACGGTGCCTGATCCACGGTTATGTTCACACTTCCGATTATAGACCCCACAGCACATCCGAAGTCATCTTCAATCGAGGTTATGGCATAGGTGGCGTTGCTTGTTGGATTAACAGTTATAGCGGTGCCGCTGGTGTAATTATCAACAGTGGTGCCGTCACTTAAGGTGAAAGAGTAAGGATCAATACCACCCACCATCACAGCACGTAACGTAGTACTCTCTCCTTCGCAAATGGTAGTAGTCCCAAGGTTACTTAGAGTCACCGACTGAAACTCCGGACTTACCGTCACCAAGACGAAAGAGGGGTCCGATATACAGCCAAATCCATCCGTCACCGTCACGCCGTAGGTTGTGGTCACGGTTGGCGCAGCTATGGGATCCTGTACCGTAGGATCACTCAACGTGCCCGCATTATCCCACAAATAGGTATAATTACCATTACCACCGGTTGGAGTAGCAAACAGGGAAACACCTTCTCCCTCACAAACCAAAGTAGCTTCACCTGCATTCACCGAGGGGCGATCGGATGTGTCATCTATAGTAACACTCCCGGGTAAGGACGTACATCCGGTTGTATTATCCGTTGCGGTCAAAATGTACTCGCCAGGGGACAATGCACCCACCGTTTCTGATTCACTGCCTGGCACGGTCAAAGTCTGTGGGCCTGTGATATCGTACGTAACGCTACCTGAAGACCCAGTTACAGTTAAATCCAGTGCACCGTTAAAAGGATTGCATGATGAATTTTCCACCGGTACAACAGCTAAGGTAGGAATAGGATTTACAGTAATTATTGCCGTCCCGCCAACCGCTCCAATGCACCCATCAGCATCCACCAGGCTTACAAGAGTGTACGTAGTAGTACCCACCGCCGGGGTAACAGCAATCAGCTCACCGGAACTATAGTTGTTAACTATACTTACCGTACTGCCATCATCTATTTGAAGTTCGAAAGGATCATTACCATTGGATATAGTTATGGAAAGATCAACACTTTCGCCCTCACAAATACCGGATACCGCACTGGCCAAATTACCATTGATCAGCGGAAGAGTTTCCACCACGGTTACAGCGAAAGGAGCCGATGAAAGTCCGCTGTTGTCGTTGGTGGCCACTACGGTATAGTTCCCTGCATCCAAATCTTCAAACAAAGGACCTGGGGAACCTACACTGGCTGAAGTAGCAGCGAACAGTTCAAAGGTATAGTCTGCCACTGTGCCGGGGCTTACATCGGCATCCGTCAATAAGACGGTGCCATTTCCGCCGGTACAGGCGCTATCATCAGTAGAAGTTGCGTTGCTTATCGTGGGCACCGTACCACTGACTGTAATTACAATAGTATTATCAGATACCAGTCCGGAAGGTGAGGTTTCAATGTTCATAGTGCTACTACCCACCCCTTCAAAATTGAATCCCGTGCCAGTAAAATTCAACACCCCATCGGACCAGGAAGCAGTAGGAACTGAAGGTAGTAAATCTTCCGGGTTGTTCGTCTCTACCACAAAAGATTCATTAAAATCCAAATCAATATTTCCGTTAACATCTACCGCCTGGAATGCAGGCTGTGGCGAGAGCGCTGCATATTGATCCGCCGCTGATGCGGGTTCCTGTGCCACTATAATGCTATTCGCGTTCACAGCTATGGGGCTACTTTCAAGCATTGCAGCACCACCATCAGCGGTCGTAAATCTGGAACTTCCCGGGGCACTCGTCACGTTGGTTACCGTCAACTGGATTTGCTCGCCATCTACGACTACGGAGTTGAACGTGACGTAAATGTCCAGATTTGAAGATAAATTATCGGGTACGCTGAACGATAAAGAGCTAAAGGTTACGGAGGGTGCCGCAGCCACTTCCCCCAGTTCGGTAGATCCGTCGTACAATGCAATGCGGGAAAGGTTGGCGCTGTTGGTTACAGCAAAGGTAATTTCTGACACTACGGTAGGAACAGGATCATCATCGGAAATACCTCCACCATCTTGAACTTGTAATCTACCAAGTTGTAAAGAAGAAGTACTCGCATCGTTACCTAAAAAAGCGGTATAATCCACTTCTACGGCAACCGGAATAACAGAAGTAACGATATCTGAGTCGGTACTCGTCAAAGTAGTAGCTACTTGAGCCGGTACGGTACCATCGGTTTTATAATCGATGTCGGCACCGCTATTGGTGAATGGATAAATGCTAAAGGCATATTCGGTACCTGGGATTAATCCGGTAAATGTCAAACTGGAAATACCCGCGTTTACGTTTACCACGCCTACCGCATCTAACAAATCAGAATCATCTGGTTGTACTACCCCATCTAGAACGGCAGGGGATGGGCTGCCACTAGCGATAGCTTGGATAAGGTACCCCTCTGCCAATTGGGGATTCACGGACTCTGTCCAGGAAAGGTCTACGGTGGTTTGATTGATAGTACTAACGGTAAATCCTGATACATGCTCCAAAGGTTCGGGTGCCGCACTCGTAGTTTGTGATAGTGTATTCCCCACCGTACCCGTCGTATTATAACAAATACCCCCCACATCATTGAATTCAAAGACAGCAAATGAGTACGTCGTTAACGGTGTCAAGCCCGCCACCGTAAACGTCAAATCTGTGCCAGTGTAGACCACAAAACCATCGTCAATGGCATCACCGGTGCCAAAAACGGCCGATCCGGAATAGGTGACCTGATCTACAGGTAAGGCGGTAGCCCCAAAAGAGGCCGCTTCTTTGGCCATAACAATACGACCGGTGCCATTTCCTGCGACGTAACTAAAGCTGACAGTATTAGCAGCTACTCCGTCGAGGGTTATCCCCGAAACCTGTCCGGAAGGATCCTCACATAACGTAGTAAAGGAACCGGTCAATGCAGGTCCATAACAATCGGTCATATTATCGAATTCAAAAATCGAATAAAAGTAGGTTCTGGATGGTGCTAAATTGCTGATCGAAGTAGTGCTCAGTTCAGTATTATTGATCAAGAAGTTGCCCCCGGCAAGGTCATCGACACCAAAATCCGTATCGCCAGAGCCATAATCGGTTAAGTCAGTAGGCGTAAAATCCACGGCTGACCCTTCTTTCAGGACCACTAAGCGTGCAGTACCATTACCATTGGTCCAGTTAAGATCGGTGGAGGTCGGGGATAGATTCGCCGTGACCGCACTGGTGGGTGCCAAAGTGGGATTATTGCAAGGTACTGTAAAGTTCCACTGCGTTGTTGCAGAAATACCGGAAAAATCCAGTCTTGAAAGGTCGCTAATTACATTGCTGCCTACTTGAACGTAATAGTTACCGGGCTCTAAGGGATTGATAGATATCTGGGCCTCATTCCCGGAAAAAACTAGTGACGATCGGTCTACAGTTTGCCAAAGGGAGCCGTCCCTGAATATGCGAACTTGAATGTCGGTTCCCGATGCATTTGTGATGGATTGCTGAACGTCTTCATCAAAATCGATTCGGATTTCGTCTTCGCTAACTGTTACGCCCGTGTCGTCATCCGAGGGCAATAAGGCAGATACACTGGGAGGAATCAAATCCCTTTCAATGCCAATACCACGAATACCAGCCCCGGGAACAGTTACCAATTGTGTCACAACTTCTGTTACGACATCAAACAAGTAAATATTGTTTGAGGTCACAAAGTACAATCCGACGCGCGGATAGAATGCAATATCAAAGATTTCAGTACCGGCATCAAAGATTTCAGCACTTGATCCGAAACTTAGGCTGGAGCGAAAAAGGCGGTCTCCCTCGACAAAATATAATTGGTCGTTGTCTTCATCATTAGTCAGTAAATCCGGAGAATCACCCTGGAAGCCTCCTACTGCATTATCGCCTAAAGGACCACTCGTAACATAGGTATCTCCTCTATCCAAGTTTACGTAGTAGAAACTGTTGTTAGGAGAATAATACATGACATCACCAAAATTATCTTGATTAGAGCCAGGGGCACCGGCTAAACTAGCTTCCGTACCTGCACTTGGAAAAGATCCATCGATGTCAAAATAATATAACCCACCGTTAAATTCGGTGGCATAGATCAACCCGTCGTCAAAATTGATATCTATATTATTGAAACCTGTGAGAGGTCCAAAATCACGGATCTCCGTTAAATTTCCACCGTTTGACAAGTCTAACCGGTAAAGGCCCTCTCCACCATTGATGGTAATTGCAATAAACCCTGAAAATTGATCTACTTCTATATGCTGCACACTGGGGATGCCTGAGTCTACGAAGGTATTAGTGCTTCCTAACGTAAGATCGGAAGAAACCACAATGCGATTGCTAAATCGTTCCGTCCAGAAAATCCTTTGAGCTGTAGCGGAAAATGAAACAAACCAAAAAAAGAAGATCAGGCGAAATTTCAAAGTGATCAATTTAGATATGCAAAATACGGAAAGATTGTCACAATGTATTTGGTTATCAAGGGATTAGTAACCTAAAGCGCCCGTGACGGAAGTCGCTAAATCTAGTCCACTTATTAACAAAACCTTTTAAGCAGTCTTACCTTTGATTTGCACGCTATTGAGCGAAATGAACACTGTTACCAGACTGAAGTTTCGATTGAAATACAAACCAACCCACGAAAAATCGAAATACGGTTGAGCTCATTATCAGCAAGAATAAGTGTGTTTAAGCGTGGATAGGAAATCTTTACCAACTGCGTCACAATAAATGCGATGAACTCTACACCAGACAGATATATTTCACTAACGCCTTCGCGATGATCTTTTTGAACCCTTGATTCGATTCTTTTTTTTGTGAAAAGCACCTTTGAAATCTGGGCTTTCTTTTCGTTTAAAAGCATCTATTTCGCGCTCGATGCCAATCTGCTCTGCTTTTTCCGTTTTTACTATTTTAACTGCTTCAGGGACCTGTAGTCGTGGTATTTTTTCTTTTATAATTGTTTCAATTTTTGCGATATGAAGTAACTCGGCCTGATTGGCAAAGATTATCGCCACACCCTCCTTTTTTGCCCGGCCCGTTCTGCCGATACGGTGTACATAGTCCTCATAGATCAGGGGTACATCAAAATTTACAACGTGACTCACGTCGGACACATCTATGCCCCTTGCTGAAACGTCGGTTGAAACCAAAATTCTTAACTCACCTTCCTTAAATTGATTTATCGCATTGATCCGTGAATTCTGCCCTTTATTAGAATGTATTACCCTTATAGGTCCGTGCTTTTTTCGCTCTAAAAACTTAAACACATTGTCTGCATTTACTTTGGTGCGGGTAAACACTATGATGCGGTTAAAACCTTCCTGACGCAACAGGTAGTCCAACATATTGATCTTCGACTTTAGATTAGGTAGCTCGTAGAGTTGTTGTTCGATGGTGTCCACGGCAGTCGCTTGAGGCGCTATCTCTATCATTTCTGGAAATTCTAAGAACTCTTCAGAAAGATGAACTACTTTAGGCGGCATGGTAGCAGAAAAAAGTAAGTTCTGCCGTTTCACCGGAATGACCTCCAATATTTTTCTGATCTGGGGCATAAAACCCATATCCATCATTTTATCTGCCTCATCCAGCACTAAAGTTTTTATTTGTTTGGGCATCAATTCTCCTTTCAAATAAATATCCATGAACCGCCCCGGTGTGGATACCAGGATATCTACACCTTGCTGGATAAGTTCAATCTGGGTTTTAGGACCTACTCCCCCGTATAACGCCACAACGCGTAAGTCCAGGTAGCAGGATAAGTCTAAAAGGTTTTTCTCAATTTGAAGTACCAGTTCCCGGGTAGGGGCTAAAATTAAAGCCCTGGGATCGTCACCCTGGGCGTATTTTACTTTCATGAGAATGGGCAAAACAAAAGCGGCCGTTTTACCGGTACCGGTCTGAGCAATTCCCATCACATCATGACCCGCCAGGGCTAATGGAATAGCTTTCACCTGGATAGGTGTAGGTTGGGTAAAACCAAGATCATCGATAGCGTTGATCAATTGCCGGTTTAATTTAAAATCTTGAAAAGTTGTTATGACACGTGTCATCACCTCCGAATTCAGTTTTAGGACCAGTAATTATGAAGTAATTTGCACAAAAAAAGATTACCACATGGGCTCACTACTAATTACAAATGCACAGATTGTCAATGAAGGTAGAATTGTGGACCAGGATATTTTAATAAAAGGCGAGCGTATCGAAAAACTTGCCGGTGAGATCAGTGCTAATGCAGCAGATAAAGTAATTGATGCGGCCGGTAAATATATTTTTCCAGGCGTAATCGACGACCAGGTACATTTCCGGGAGCCCGGACTTACCCATAAGGCGGATATTTTTACCGAGTCCAGGGCAGGGGTAGCCGGGGGTGTCACCAGCTTTATGGAAATGCCGAATACCGTACCCAATGCCCTCACCCAGGAATTGCTTCAGGATAAATATGACATTGCCGCAAGGTCTTCCCTGGCCAACTATTCCTTTTTTATGGGTGCCTCCAACGATAATCTGGAAGAGGTACTAAAAACAAATCCTTCAGAGGTTTGTGGGGTTAAGGTTTTTATGGGTTCATCTACAGGAAATATGCTTGTGGATAACGAAAAAACACTGGAAGGTCTTTTTTCCAAAGTACCGATGATCATCGCCACGCATTGTGAAGATGAGGCAACCATACGGGCTAATACCGAACGATACAAGGAAAAATACGGAGAAGGGGTACCCATTAAGTACCATCCGCTCATCCGAAGTGAAGAGGCCTGTTACCTTTCTTCATCCTTGGCGGCTTCGCTCGCCCGTAAGCACGGTGCCCGGTTACATATCCTTCATATTTCCACGGCCAGGGAGCTAGGGCTTTTTGATAATAGACTGCCACTTAGCGAAAAGAAAATCACCTCTGAAGCCTGCATTCACCATATGTGGTTTGATGATACTGATTATGAAGAAAAAGGAACCTTAATAAAATGGAACCCGGCAGTGAAGACCAGCGCTGACAGAGAAGCAATATTTAATGGCATGCTAGATGACACCATAGATGTAATTGCTACAGATCACGCACCACATACCTTAGAAGAAAAGTCAAATCCTTATTTCAAAGCCCCCTCCGGAGGTCCACTCATACAGCATAGCTTGGTAGCCATGTTGGACTTCTATCATCGGGGGAAAATTAGTTTAGAACAAATTGCTCAAAAAATGAGTCATAATGTAGCCATACTATTTGAAATCAGGGATCGAGGCTTTATTCGAGAGGGATCTTATGCTGATTTAGCCATTGTAAGTTTAAATTCACCATGGAAAGTTCACAAAAGTAACATAAGAGCAAAGTGCGGCTGGTCACCCTTTGAGGGACACGAATTTAGGTCGAGTGTAGAACAGACCCTAGTTTCAGGACACCTGGCTTATGATAAGGGTAACATTGATGAAAACGTCCTTGGCCACAGATTATCATTCAATAGAAATTAAGCAATCATAAACTATTTGTTATTTGTTCGCATGTATCTACCTTTGCATTTCGGTCAGAAATGGTGATTGTAGTTCAGTTGGTTAGAACGCCTGATTGTGGTTCAGGAGGTCGTGGGTTCGAGTCCCATCTTTCACCCTAAACTTTAAAAGCCTTCATCGTCGAGGGCTTTTTTCATTTTACAAACTTTATAATCACCAATAAATTGTTTAGGTTACAGCTATGTCCTGGGATGATTTCAGAAAGCTTTCTCTCATAGATAAGGCACGGTCATTGTACCTGCATGGCACCTTTATAACCTCGATTCGGTATTACAAGCACAAAATCAACTTATATCTGATAGGAGACTATTATGTGGAAGTATTTTATAATCCAAAAGCCGACCGGGTAGAGCAAATCGAAAAGCTACCACACACACATTCTCGTATGAAGTTTTACTCCGACCAGGTGAAGCTGCCCAATTTTTGAAAAATCAGATCTGTTCACGATCTCAATCCCTCAAGTCTTTCCCTCTCTGATACACTCTGACGTAGTCAATTTCCATTTGCTGTGGTAAGCCCGACGGGTCTATCCCCTTGGCTCCTCCCCAATTCCCTCCAAAGGCAATATTCATGATCAAGTAAAATCGCTGATCAAACGGCCATTCATCGGTGGTTTTATTTTCATTTTCAAAAGTGAAGTACTTTTCATTGTCAACAAAAACACTATACCTCTCCGGTGTCCATTCGAGCGTGTATTCATGGAACTCAGAATGGCTATCCGGGATACGAATACTATTGTTCTTGTGCGTTCCTCGCATGCCATTATACGAACCGGTATGTGCTGCACCAACTATAAATTCAGGATCGTACCCCACGTTTTCCATAATGTCAATTTCACCGCTTTTCGGCCAGCCTCCGTATTTCCAGTC
>JBCCIX010000155.1:0-9115 GCA_039028075.1 Bacteroidota bacterium
CGGTTTTGAGGCGGGCTAAAAGGCCAACATTGAAAATGATGCAGTTGAATCCAATGGTATATGCGTTTGGAGAATGATTCTTACTAATGAGAATGATCGGTGGGTCTAAGGCTAAACGATTACGTTCTATAATGCGGCTTGCCATAACTTCCATTTCTCTGACCATACTGTCATTAAAAATAAAGGTATTAGCACGAACAAGCTTTACTATGGATTTAAGCTGCGCCTGATACACAGCAGCTATTCTCCAGTCTTTTGTATTTTTTGTTTCTTTTTTATGGGCAGCTCTTAGTGCTTTTATGGTTTCTGTCTTGTAACGATCTTCGGGTCCATTTAGACCGAAATGTGACACCTGGGCATCGAGCCGATTGACGGTAGTAAAGAGGCATACAAGCCAAAGAAATAAAAAGTGATTGCCTAAATTCAAATGGAATTATGCCATAAGTCAAGCCACTCGTTCCCTGCCGGCTTCCATGACCGCATATTTTTTAATTTCCTCAAAAGCTGACGAATCCAAGGTATCTTCAGCTTTTCCTACATTATCAGGCACAAAGGCACCTTCCTGCTCCCACCATTTGTGGGCGTGCGCTCTTGCTTCTTTTTTATCTACATCGAAAAGATTGATGTATGAATCAGAAACCATCCACGCTTTTTCTACAGTACTATACTTCTCAAAGATCATAAAACGCATCTTGGTAGCCATTTCATCGTCGCCCTTAAAGTGAGAGACGGTGTAGGACATCGTCTCTGGCTCCGTCATGATGTTGTCCCAAAATTTCTTTGAAGAAACTACCTGAGAGGTTGTTAAAAGGTATCCGTAGCCTTTTTCTACCGGCTCTTTGCTTATATCGCAGGAGGCTTTGAATGGTTTTTTCTTTTTACCGAATAAATTGCTTAAGAATGACATGTTGTTTGTTTTGAGTTCTGACTATTTGACCTAAAGTTGACCTAATATCAGACGTGCTGGTAATATCAAAGTTACACTAATTTTGATTTTTTGTAGCGTCTCTTACTTTTTCGTACTGCCCTATAAATTCCTCCAGCCTTGCCGCTGGAATTTTTTTAGCAATGATCTCCTTTTCTTTATTCAATACGTATATAGTTGGTGTAGTGGTGGCATCATAAAGCTTTTGGTAATTAACGGTATAGGTGCGAGGTCCATTCACGTTTACCCATTCCTCTATATTCATGGCAGTAATGTAGTTGTTCATTTTTGTTAATGACGTATCCGCTGAAACGCTGAAAACCCCAACGTCAAATTCGGTGACATCAAAAAAGCTTTTGAGTTTAGGTGTTTCTTTTTTACAGTGACCGCAATCGGGGTCGTAAAAGTAGATTACGGTATAGTCGTTACTAAGCTCATATAATTCCCTTTTCTGAAGTTTCTGATCCTGCATAATGAGATTAGGAGCAGGCATGCCTATTAAACTTGAACGAAGTTGGTCAGCACGTTCTTTTAGGTTTTTCTTGAGTTGGTCGTTAGCCCAAAAATCCATTTCGCTTGTAGCAAAATAGGTATCGTAAATATGAACAAACACCTTATCCAAGCCCATAATTTCGGGATTCTGGTACTTGATAGTTACCGTCCAAACGAAATATTTATACGTATCCAGGCTCTTTTTTGCCTCGGAAGCCATTTCAGTCACCGCATGAATAATTGAATCCGGGTTGGGAATGATCAGTCGATCTAGATACTCCTCTACTTTTTTTGCGTAGATAGGTTGAGATAATCGTAAAAGTGTAGGATCTCCTAAGTCAAAATTATCCCAGAAGTGGGCTCTATAGTACTTATATTGCCAATTGGGATCTGCTGTTCCGTCTGCAGTTTTTGGAACTTCAGGAAGGTCAAGTCGCTTATTCGCCTTCATTATGGTGGCCAAAACCGTATTAGGGTGGTTTTTAATCACCTCGTCGACATGTTTTTCTACTTTTTCCGATATCTGATCAAGCTGTGCCCGGGCTTTAGCCTTATCTGCATCTGATGCTAGGCTGTCTTGCACCACACTCACAAAAGGTTGAGCTTCTTTGTTTCTTGCTGCATTGAATAGCATGTCTTTCAGAAAAAGTTGGTTATCAACATCTCCTGAAACTTTCATATCAAGAATGTAATCCGGGTGTTTGGTGGACATTTCAAATTGCTGATCCTCACCGATGATGAAATCGAACAACCGAACTTTATTCAGCACTAAAAAATACATTCCTTTTTCAAGACGCTCATTGCCTTGAAATGTAAACTCACCTTTGGCATTGGCTCTCGCCGTATCTTTTACGTAAGTACTTTCTCCAAAAAAGTGGCCTAGAAGAAAAGTGCTATCGGGTAGTCCTTCAATTGTAAACTTGAGCTCATAGTCCTGAGACAGCGCCTGAAGACTCATGGAACAGAAAACTAAAGGCAGTAAAAATCTAGTCATACCTAAATATATAATGGCCTATAAACGGATCAAAGAACATTTCGGTTCAATGTTAGGGTCAAACCTTTTTTTGCCAGCCATTGCATTAACCAAATTCCGTTTACTTGCCGGTTAATCTTGTTCGATCAACAATAAAGATTGCCATCCTAACGTCATTGTAATAGCTTTACGCTCTTAATTATTAGTATGTCCATACGTGTTAACGATTTGATTAAAACCTTTGGCACTCAGAATGCAGTTGATACCCTGTCTTTCGAGGTGAAAGATGGTGAAATTGTTGGTTTTTTAGGGCCTAATGGTGCCGGTAAGTCAACAACTATGAAGGTCATTACCTGTTTTCTCCCTCCCACTTCTGGTGTGGTAGAAGTGAATGGGCATGACGTGGTTAAAAATCCGGAGCAGGTTAAAAAAATCCTAGGATATCTTCCCGAACACAATCCTCTCTACCTGGATATGTTTGTCAGAGAGTACCTGAATTTCATAGGCAAGGTGCACGGCATGCAAGGTAGCAGGCTAAAGACCAGAATTAACGAGATCGTTTCTTTATGTGGCTTAACTAAAGAACAAAATAAAAAAGTAGAAGCTCTTTCTAAAGGATATCGGCAACGGGTTGGTTTGGCACAAGCGCTCATTCATGATCCAAAAGTGCTTATTCTTGATGAACCTACAACCGGCCTTGATCCTAATCAAATCATTGAGATTAGAAACCTGATCAAATCTCTAGCTAGGAATAAAACGGTGCTTTTCAGCTCTCATATTATGCAGGAAGTACAGGCGTTATGCGATAGAGTGATTGTGATTAATGACGGTAAGCTGGTAGCGAGCGATACTATAAAAACCTTAAGTGCTGATGAAAATAAAAGGGCAATCATTAGGGCCGAGTTTTCTAATCAACCTGATAAACATGAGCTTTTAAAAATCGAAGGTGTGAAAAGAGTAGATGATCTTGGAGATGGAGTCTACAGGCTGGAAGTTGACGCTCATATTGATGCGAGACCCTCTATCTTTAAATTTGCCGCTGAAAAAAACGCAATGCTCCTGGGACTCCGGCAAGAAGAGGCCTCCATGGAAACCGTATTTCAAGAGTTGACCAAACCGGATAAAGATTAATGATCCAGGTTTTCACAAAAGAGCTTAATAGTTTTCTGAATTCATTGATTGCGTATATAGTAATCAGTGTTTTCCTCGCAGGTATAGGACTTTTGATGTGGGTTTTTCCTGATACTTCTGTTATGGAGTACGGGTACGCAGATATGGAGACTCTATTTAGGTTGGGCCCCTATGTTTTCATGTTCTTAATCCCTGCCATTACCATGCGGATGTTTGCTGAAGAGAAGAAAGCAGGTACCATGGAGTTGCTTTTAACGAAGCCACTAACCGATTGGCAGATCATCTTCGGGAAATATTTATCAGGCTGGTCATTAGTAGTGTTCGCTGTGTTGCCTACCGTAATCTATTATTGGTCAATACGACAGCTCGGAGATCCGGCAGGAAACATTGACACTGCTGCTGTCATCGGGTCTTACCTTGGCTTGATTCTTCTGGGGGGAGTGTTTACATCCATTGGCGTGTTGAGCTCACTGTTGACTGCAAACCAGATTGTTTCTTTTATTATAGCTGTTTTTTTGTGCTTTATTTTTTATTCCGGTTTTAGCTCACTCGCGGCTCTAAATAATTGGGGACGCGGGGCGCTATTATTTGAACAGTTTGGGATACTTTATCACTACAATGCCTTAAGTAAGGGGCTGATTGACACCAGAGATGTACTTTATTTCGCCAGTGTGATAACCCTAATGCTGCTAGTCACCAAACTGATTTTAGGAAGTCGTAAATGGTAGCGTTAGAAAGCAAAAAATTGGGTGATCTTCTCCAACTGCTCATCGGAATCACCGCCATTTTTTTGGTCAACATTCTCGCATCGAGAAACTTTTATCGGATTGATTTAACCGAAGAGAAGCGATTTTCAATTAAACCTGCCAGTAAGGAATTATTACGAGACCTTGATGATGTTGTTTACGTTGAAGTATTTCTGGATGGTGAGCTAAATTCTGGCTTTAAACGGTTGCGTAATGCTACGCGGGAAACACTCGAGGAATTTAGAATCTACTCTGGCAACAACATCCAATATACGTTTAACGATCCGAACGTTGCGTTGAGTGAAAACGCAAAAGGGCAATTCATGCAGGGGTTAATGGCTAAAGGAATACAGCCGACTAATGTAATCGACCAGGAGAATGGGCAGCGCATAGAGAAATTGATATTCCCGGGAGCAATCGTTTCCTACGGCGGCGTGGAAGAAGGCATAATGTTGTTAAAAGGCAATCAGGCCGCAACACCAGAACAAAAATTGAATCAATCCATTGAAGGAATCGAATATCAATTGGCTTCTGCCATACGAAAACTGACCAGCCTGGAAAGGAAGAGGATAGGTCTGTTACGAGGGCATGGTGAACTGGACTCTTTGCAGGCAGAGAGTTTTAATGTGGCGCTAACGGAGAGTTACCAAGTGGATGAAGTTCGTTTAGGTTCCCCTGAGCTTAGGACTTTTGACGCTATCATTATAGCGAATCCTGTTAAACGATTTTCTGAAAAAGATAAGTATCATTTGGATCAGTATCTTCTTCACAATGGAAACGTAGTTCTTTTGGTGGACAAGTTAAACGCAAATATGGATAGCGCGTCCCTTGAAAATAACTTTGCTTTCCCCATTGATATCAATTTGGATGATCAGTTATTTAATTATGGTGTACGCATCAATAATGACCTGATTCAAGATAACTCAGCCGCTCTGTATCCGGTAAATGTGGGAAACATGGGTGATCAACCCCAGATTAAAGGACTGAAATGGTGGTTTTACCCGATACTAAATCGCTTTTCAGATCATCCTATCACCAATAATTTAGATGCCGTCCTGGGGCGGTTTGTTAGTACCATCGATACGGTTAAGGCCGATGGCGTTCGGAAAACCCCATTACTATTTACCTCCAATTATTCCAGGGCGGTTAATGCTCCGGTTAAAGTTTCCATTCCCGACCTTCGCAAAAACCTGACACCCAAAGAACTTAACCAGCAAAACCTTCCCGTGGCTTATTTATTGGAAGGTCAGTTTGAATCTCTATTCAAAAACAGATTTAAGCCTAATGATGTAAATGAAACCGGTTTCAAAGAAACCGGAAACGGGAAGTTGTTGATTGTGAGTGATGGTGACTTTATACGCAATGAGGTAAGCCCAAGAACAGGAAGACCACAACCCCTAGGGTTTTACCCTTTCGCCCAAGGTTTGCCATTCGCTAATCAGGATTTTATGCTCAATTCACTTTCGTACCTGCTCGATGAGGAGGGTATCATCACGGCCAGAACTAGAGAAGTAAAAATTCGGCCTTTAAATAAAGTAAAAATAAATCAAGAGAAACTAAAGTGGCAGGTGATTAACCTCGCTTTACCTATTTTCCTGGTTATTTTATATGGGTTGATTAGGTATTACTGGCGGAAAAGAAAATTCACTGGTTATCCTACCGAATGAGTCAGCGTAGAAAAAATATTACGTTATTAGTCACTTGGTTGGCGCTCGTGGTAGTGACCGCGGTGGTCATCGCTTTGCAAGAAAGCAATGATCGCATCGATGTTACCCGTGATCTTTTTGCAGTGGAGGATGTCAATACCATTGATCAAGTAGTGCTCTCAGGGGAGGAAGTGAACACCTTAGACTTTGTTAATGGAAACTGGATGCTGAACGACAAGTACAAAGCCGACCTTCAGCGCGTTACCGTGCTATTTGCCATTTTAAAGCAAAATAGGATCAGAAGGAAAGCAGCAAACAAATTAACTGCTGTTTTGGACAGTGCTTTTCAGGTAGGAGGTATAAAGGTTCAATTCCTTGCATCAGGTCGTTCAGTTATAGAATTTCAGGTTTTGGGCCTGAACGGCCTGACGTATTTCAGTGATGGAAATGAAAACTATGTGGTTGAAATACCTGGTTATAGGGTTGATCTGGCCGGCATATTTGAGCTAGATCAAGGCGGGTGGCGTAATCCGTTGGTATTTGATATTAACTGGGCCAACTTAAAAGAAGTAAATATGATTTTCCCTGGCCGGCCGGCTGAAGCGTTTGATGTCGTTTATCGTAGACGTCTCTTAACCATTAGAGACACACAATCTGTCGATTCCACCAAGCTTACTGATTTTCTGGATAATGTATCTCTATTGTACGTGAAAGATTACCTGAGTGAGAAAGAGGCTATTGATAGTGGGCTTGATACCATAGATCTTAAAGCATCCATATTTGTTTCAGATGTTGGCAACAAGCAGCATACCCTTTCTATCTACAATTCGTCTAAGGAAGAAGATGAGGTCTTTGGCTGGATAGACTCTACTGATTATGCCATTTTCGATTTCAACATGGTTCGGAAAGTTCTTCGACCCAAAACGTACTTTTTGAAAAAATAGGAATGCTCTTTAGCGTGTTCTTTTACCCACCGTCACTTTTTTTGGTAGAAGGATTAATTAGCCTACGACTGCTCTACTGGTAAGACCTTATGGCTGTATTGGTCTCCTTAGGTTTCCCACCTTCTAAAATGAACTCGATTCATTTCGCGGTCAAAGGTAGCTTTGTTTTTAAATCGCAAAGAAGGTGTGTTAAGTATTGGCCTATAGCTCTGCGGTGAGGTCCGATCAATTTGAACGTAGAAGTTGCCTGAGAATTTGTCATTTCGTTTAATCTGGGCAGAGCCTCCATTTCGAAAGAATGATTTTATTTTTAACTTTACCGACCTTCACGGCAGCGGTGAAGTACATCTAAAAAACCACGAATTCACTTAAAATATATCAATGAAGTTTATAGTTTCATCATCGGCACTACTGAAGCACCTTTCGAGTATCAACGGGGTAATCACAACGAATCCGGTGGTACCTATTCTCGAGAATTTTTTGTTTGAAATAAGTGAAGGACTTCTAACGGTAACGGCTTCAGACCTGCAAACCTCAATTATTACTGAAATTGATGTGGAAGCAAAGGAAAGCGGGGATATAGCCGTGCCGGCTAGAATACTCTTAGAAACCCTCAAAAACTTACCTGAACAACCCGTTACTTTTTCAATCGATAAAGACACCTACAGCGTTGAGATTAGTTCTGACAACGGACGATATAAACTGGCCGGTGAAAACGCAACCGATTTCCCTAAAGTCCCTACGGTAACCGATGACTTTTCAGTGGACCTATCGACAGATGTTTTGGCCAGCGCAATTAATAACACCATTTTCGCTACGAGCAATGATGAACTACGCCCCGCCATGACCGGAGTGTATATGAATCTCACCGATACGAATACGACTTTTGTCTCAACTGATGGTCATAGATTGATAAGATACCGGCGTGTAGATGTGGCTTCGGATAATGGCAATGCGATAATTATCCCAAGAAAGGCGCTTAATCTGCTCAAAACGACTTTACCCATAGAAAATACAACTGTATCCGTAGAATTTAACGTTTCAAACGCTTTCTTTAAGTTCGATAATATTAAAATGATTTGCCGTCTGATCGATGAGCGATATCCGGATTATGAGAATGTTATTCCGCTGGATAACAACAATAAAATGGTGATCGAACGTTCGGAATTCTTAAGCTCTTTACGGCGTATTGCCATTTATGCCAATAAAACTACTCATCAGGTAAGGTTGAAGATAACGGGAAGCGAATTACAAATCTCAGCCGAGGATCTTGATTTCTCGAATGAAGCCAATGAAAGATTGTCTTGTGAGCATGATGGTGAAGATATCGAAATAGGCTTTAATGCCCGTTTTTTAATAGAGATGCTAAATAACTTAAGTAGTGACAAGGTGGAATTAAACCTCTCAGAGCCCAATAAAGCAGGATTAATTTCGCCTATGGATAAGGACGAGAATGAGGACATTCTCATGCTCGTAATGCCTGTGATGCTCAATAACTACGTATAGTTAGGGTAAATTAAAAACAATAATACTTAGAGGTTAAAAGAGATAGTAGTATCTTGTCAACATTTTAAGAATGTCCTCACTGCAGGACCAAATAAATTCTTATGAAGTTAAAATTTAATGGAAGAAACCGGCCCGGTTTCTATGTAGAGGTTAAGAAAGAGGTTGACCATTATTTTAAGTCGAATAATATCTCGAAAAATGCCAACAGGGCCATGGTCTTTAAAACCACTTTATTTCTTAGCCTATTAGTGGCTCTATATGGGCTTATTGTTTTTGGTGGGTTCAACATTTGGATAACATTCGTAATGGCTATCGTAATAGGCATGGTGCAGGCTTTTATCGGATTCAATGTTTGTCACGATGCAATTCATGGTAGTTACTCTTCGAATGGCAAGGTCAATAAACTCCTGAGCTACACCTTCAATCTGATCGGTGCAAACGCGTACGTTTGGAAGATAACCCATAATATGGTGCACCACACCTACACTAATATTCCTGGACATGATGAAGATCTGGATGTGGCGCCGGGTTTAGTACGTTTGTCACGCTTGGATGAAAAAAAGCCGATCATGAAATATCAGCATTTCTATGCTTTTTTCTTGTACGGACTTGCTTCACTTTCTTGGGTTTTTAGAAAGGATTTTGTGAAATTTTTTCAACCTAAAATTGGGCACACTGATAATAAAAATCATCCTAGACGGGAGTACTTTGATCTGTTTTTCTTCAAAGCAGTCTATTATACATTATTTATA
>JBCCIX010000156.1:0-9110 GCA_039028075.1 Bacteroidota bacterium
ATTCCCTGGCTCTCACTTTAGTAAAATTTCACTAAAAGTATCAATAAAAACTACTTACCAATAATTATTACTAATCAAGTTTAGATGGTTTGCTAAAATGTGTGGTGGTCTAGAGCAATGAATGACCTGCTTTTAATTCTTCTGATAAGGCTTTCCCAAAAGTAGTAACTCCTACTTAATCCTGACAACCCCAAGATGTGGATTTTTCACACCTATGAATCTCAGCTTTTCAGCTCTTTGATAAATCGCTTTTGATCTTTTTGATTGTAAAAACCATGCTTGATGTAAAATTCATGCGCATGGCTTCTCATCATCCCGGAAGCCGCCCTTACCTTACTGCAGCCGTTTTCCAAAGCTGTTCTCTCTGCTACCTTGATCAACGCAGCGCCTAAACCAGTACCTCGGGCATCTTCATCAACTACCAGTCCCAGGATGTTGACCATATTATCGTAAAACAAAAGGGAGAATAAGGCCAAATGGATGTATCCTAATATTTTGCCTGTATCCGAAGTTTCTGCCACGTAAACCCAGTGATCCACATGATTGATCGCATAGTTGATTTTGGCCTTCGTTTTTTCAAGTGGGTAGGGGTAGCCTAATTGTTCGGAGAGGTCATTAATGGCCTGGGCATCTGTTTCTCTCAAAGGGCGAATGTTCATACTAATTCTTTTTTGTATAAATGATGTTTAATGAATTGCCTGGCCGCTTCAAAAAGACTATACCCAGGGTTATCAATGGATTTATCTAAATCCTGCCAAAAAAAGCTGAACAACAAACCGCCTTCTTCATCTGCAAAGTATTCCCACCGTTCGGGCAAATCATGCTGGTAGTTGATTTTGTATAAATGCCAATGTTGATCAAATGTTGGAAAAGACAATTCCCCAATCTCGAAATCAATCGCTGCCTTTGATATCCCGGATTCTTCTTCCAATTCACGCAAAGCTGCGACTTCCGGTAGCTCACCTGGCTCAATAGTCCCCTTTACCAATTGAACACTTAGTTCAGAGATTGGATGGTTAAACAAGAGTAGCTGCATTTTACTCTGATAAGTTCTGGTGATAACGGGGCAGACTTTTTGTTGCATATCTTTTCCTATTTTGTTGAAAAGGTATTTTCAATCTGGGCAACTGTTTCTGAAACTGACAAAGAAGTACTGTCTATTTCTTCGACATGCTGCGGCCATTTTTCTTGGGACAATTCGAGATTGACCATGTCTACACGATTCAGCATCTGATGATCAGAGATCCTTAACTGATCTCTGCGGTGGTTTTCTTCTAGTCCGCAAATCAAGTGGACGAATTTTTGTTGTACACTAGACAACTCCGCTTCCAAACGATTTTTTATGATCTCCAGCCCATTAGCTCTCCATACATAGTCTAACACTACACCCATGCCGGTTTTTAGGTATTGTACGGCTGTTGCCACCGCTAGATTAGCTACCAGCGCTTCTTCTTCAGTAGAAAACCGCTCGATTCTACTGTTATACAGCCAATCTGTGAAACTATCACCAGGTACAGCCACCCCTTTATGTGCCATCACCCACACTTTCGACACAGTCGTTTTACCTACTCCAGGAGCGCCAGTAAGGATCAAAATTTTAAGTGCTTCAGACATTTTTGCTTTGCCTACCAATCCATTTCATTGTAATAGAGTCCAGTCCTAATATGTGTTAAGGTCATTTTGATATAAGGGGACCATGTTTTCAGGAAGCGAATTGATGTTATACCAATGTAGCCCTCCACATTTATCGGGCTCTTTGTTTTGAATTTCTCCTTCCCACTTTTCCGTTCTGAAGAAAAAATCCATCCAGTTAGACTGCTGGTTTTCCGTTCTCCTATGTAGCATGTGAACCAGATTGATATCCTCCTTACTTACTAAAATATCTGCTTCTTCCGCGGCTTCCCGGATTACGCTTTGAGACAAGGATTCTCCCGCTTCTACCTTTCCGGATATAAATGAGTAATTCCCATCTTCAAATCCTGTATTCTCACGAAGCAAGAGCAGTGTTTTGCCCGCATTTTCAATGATCAGATAGCAAGCCAATCGATTTCCATAGTTTGTGAGCTCTTGCATAGACATGGAAAAGTAATCTAATGATGTTTAACTTCAAATAGGGTCATTCTTATTCGATGAGTCACCGTGAATGGTTGATTAGAATACATCTCAAGAATTAACTTGTCTAGTTCCTGATCAAACGCTTCTATCTCATTAAGTGGTAGACTGGCCCCTATGCCTCTATTTGCGCGCAATCGTCCTCTCCAGGAGCTATTGCCGAACGGTACTTCAACCTTGAACTTATGATGAGACCTGATATTAAAATCCTTCTCAGACCATTCGGGTATAGAGATTTGTCCATCTACCGCTCCCGAGCTTGACCAGTTAGGGTTGTACTTCAGGATCAATTCTTCCGTCTTGCCTGCTAACTCGTCTTCAAATGGCAACCATACGATAGAACTTGTCATCAATACACCAGTGGGTTTAAGCAATCTCTTGACCATAGGGATCATTACGTCTTTGGCAAAATAGAGCCAGCACATACTGGCGGTAATGGTGTCAAAAGACTTATCAGGAAAACTAACATCTTCTGCTCGGATTGCCTGAAAATCAATATTCAGATTCCTTTTCGAGGCGTTTTGTCTAGCTTGTGCAATTTGTTGTTCCGAAATATCTATCCCAGTAATCTGCGCTCCTTGACTAGCAAAATTGAGTGCTAACTCTCCGGTTCCGGTTCCAAGATCCAAAATCCTTTGCCCTTCCAACCCTACTCCCAATGCTGCTAATATTTGATAAAATTCCGGTGGATATCCGGTTCGGTACTTTTGATAGTCTTGTGTGGTTTTCCCCCAATCAAACCCTTTTCCAGAATCAACGTTTTCTACTGCAATCATTTCAATTGATCTAGAAAATTGATAATGTCTTCATTTTTCCTAAACAGTTTGGCTGTAATTCCCATGGTTTTAGCAACTCTTGTAAACTTCTCCATATCATCCCAAAAAACAACCTGAGAAGGTTTCTCTATCAGATCCCTGTCCTTTAATTGTTGAATGATCGTTTCAAAGAAGGCCGGATCAGACTTTAAAAGACCAATATCACATGAGCAATAAAAGTCGTCAAAAGTCAATCGAAGCTGCCTGGATTCCCACAGGTGATTTTTTCGATGGCCCTCTTGTTGTGAGGCTAACGCACAATAGTATTCGTCCTTTCTGAGTTGCTGTACATAATCTAGCAACTGCGAGTCCAACTTCACATCCTTTTCGAACCAGTATTCAAGAAAATCATCTGGACTTTTTTCCCACTTCCATTGCCCAAAATAAGGTTTGATAACCTCTCTTACATCTCTATGCCCCTTCAAGCATTGTGCAAAATTGTTCTGGAAGAAATCTTTGAAGATAGATTTATCTACATCAAAGTCTTTTACATACTGAAAAGTGAAATAGTCAGATTTATTGATCAAACCATCTACATCGAATAGAAAAATCATCGTTTACCGTTTAATCTATCCATCAAGAAAGCTATTTCAGAAAAAACTTTTGCTCCTACATTTTCAAACGCCACTTTCTTTTTGTGATTAGTGAATGCATATACATCAGAACCTCCTTTTTTGGCAGCTTGTACACCTGTAAGGCTATCTTCAATGACAGCACATTCAGTTGGGTCTACACCCATTACATTGGCGGCATGAAGGAAAATTTCAGGATCCGGTTTCCATTTCCCAATTTCATAGCAACTGAAAATTCTATGCTCGAATTTTTCGATCAGCTGGGTAATGGTCAAACTCAATCTTATTTTCTCAACAGGGCCACTGGAGGCTACACAAAAAGGAACGGGAAGCTAATTTAGCACTTCCTTTATTCCCTTCACGGGCTTAAGCTCTGACTTAAAAGCCTCAAAACTTCTTTCCCGATATTCACTTTCAAACTGCGCCGGAAGTGGTTGTCGGACAAGCTGTTCGATTTGATCCAAACATTTTTGCAGCTATTTGCCTACAAAATTCTTAAATGCATATTGGATATCGATTTTAGCACCAACTTCATTGGCCATTTCTACCATCACTCTATTGACAATCTCCTCACTATCCACTAGTACGCCGTCACAATCAAATATGATACACTTGCATTTCAAATCATTTTCCATTCATTTTGCAACCGTTACCCATCCCTGGAAATAAGTACTTAAATCTTCCGTTAATCCCGAGACTAAATAATCCAGACGGACTTGGGTTATAACCAGTACCAAATGACCATAATTTGATAAGTCCGTTAGTTGACCAAAAGGTTATCAAGCTCACTGTCCACCATCACCCTCAAATCGTGGTATAATGTATCTGCGGCAGGCACATAGACCAAATCCTTATTGTACATTTCTTTAATAATTTCCAATATTTCAGGGGCTTCTACCTGTATGTTTACGAATGCCTCTCTCAACTTTATTTTTAGCTCTTCTGGTAGATCTTTTCGTACATATACAGGTCCTGGAGGAATTTTATCTGAACGCCAGAGTACTTTATACTGATCGGATGATATTCGATTTTTTCGCTCCAGGCGCTCAAGTGCTATACTGTAGGTCGCGGCCAAATCCACTTTCCCGGAAATAGTAGAGAAAACCCCAGCGGTATGGCTCCCGGCAAAAAGAACTTCCTTGAAGGAATCCTCCGGTTCTAAACCCAAACTACGCAGATGCGCCAATGGGTACAAGTATCCGGAAGTCGATGCCGGATCTGCGAAAGCTATAGACAACTCTGAGGCTCTTTTTTTAACATCTTCCATATCGTTTAGCCCTGATTTAGGACTAGTAAAAAGAATAGAACCGGAAAAATTAGGTGAGCCATCACGATATTGCGTACAAACGAGGGGCTCTGCATTGGCTTTGGCAGAAGCAAGGAGGTAAGAAAACGGACCCGTATTGGCAATGTGAACTTTGCCCGTCTTCATAGCTTCTATCACCGCCGCATAATCCGTTCCCTTAACGTATCTCATTTTAATTCCTGTCTTTTTTGAAAGGTACGCAACCACTTTATCGTACCTAAGCAGTTGCATTTCAGGGTCCGAACCGACAATCATGCCATAGACTAACTCGTCCGGAATTTCATTGGTTTGCTTGCTGCTACAACTTACGGTTAGCCACAAAATGACCAAATAACAGAGTTTTTGGATGTTATTTTTTTGCATAGCTATTCACTGACAGTTTCTTTGCTCGCGTCGTATTTTTCAATAAACGAGTCAAGGTGAAGCAGTTCATCAAACCGACCTTCCAGGGTAGCCCGGTCCCAGTTCCACCAGGCTATCTCCATTAGTTTTTCTGCTACATCTTCAGAAAACCTTCGCTTCACTACTTTTGCAGGTACCCCAACAGCTACCTCATATGGCCCTACGTCCTTTGTGACAACAGCACCTGACCCAATCACAGCTCCATGTCCAACATTCACTCCGGGCATGATCACCGCCCCGTGACCAATCCAAACATCATGACCGATGGTACAATGATGATCTCTTCGCCATTGGAAAAACTCTTCATCTTCCACGGTGTCAAATCCATATTGAATTCTTCGATACGTACTATGATGCTGCGTAACCCGCCACTGCGGATGATTGCCCGGGTTAATACGCGTACTATTGGCGATGGAGCAAAACTTTCCTACGGAAGCATAGACAATGGAAACATTTCCTGCGGTATAGCTATAATCATCGAAAATGACCTCATTGAGACTGGTGTTTGGCCCCAGCGCTGTCCATCCACCCACCTTACTATTTCGAATTTTGCAGGTAGAATGGATGGTGGGTTTTTCACTCAGCATCTTTTTAGGAGCGTTTCTTGCCTCTTCGGGAAAAAAGTCAAAATCATGTAACATGCGTTATTGGTTTACAAATGAGTACTTCGGAAAATGTGGAAGGGTCTGAAAATGAGAAAGATCATCGTACTTCCTCAGCTCTGTGTTTGATATGTTGAACAGCAAAGATTCGGAAGACAGACCTTGATTAATTTCTTGACATACCCCGGTCAACAGATTTCTGAAATCCGTGGTAAGATTTCCATCAAGGTAAGCCAATGTAATATGTCCAATGAAGGGTCTTGTTCTCCTGATATCGAGTTTATTAAGATCTTGATTAGAGTAAAAGGCATTTCTAAAATCAATGATCCGCTGAAAATCTAAGGCCTTTTGAAACGTACCTAATATACCGATAGCTGATCTAAAAATACTTAGCCCTATCATGCTCATTTTAATGGGCTCATCTTCATTATTCAAGTCTATCTGATCAAAGGCTGCGCTTATGATCTCCGGGTACTCCGGCTCCATACCAACCTTCATAACGTGCTTTTCAAAGCGATCTGCTGAAAGTGTATTGGCCACCGTCTGGTGGAAACTCTCAGAAGGCAGCAGGTAACATTTATCTGGGGCCTCCAGAGCTTCTCGTAAACCTCGTTGAATGTCTTTCAAAATGCTCAGTAACGATGAATTTCCGGGGTTGTTTTGTACCATGGAAACAACGGCATAACCAGGGTAAGATGCCTTTTCCCAAACTCCTTCATTGTAATTAAACTTATCGCTAGGTCGTACTCCTGCCGCCCTAGTTTTCAATCCATCCAGGGTTACTTCGTATTGTTGCCTGATTGTATAACCACCAAATGTCAACTCCTCTATTTGATCTTTGGTATCGACTATCATACAAATTCATTTAAGGGTTGTAATTGATGTTGGCTGCTTACATTTCCGTTTACAATCGTATGAGTCACTACTGGAAATGAACTTGCATTATCTACGATAATTAGATCCGCATTTTTACCTTCTTCCAGACTGCCTATTGAATTATCCAGCCCCACGGTTTTTGCAGGATTAAGGGTGGCCAGGTTTACCGCTTCATGTAAAGACAAAATCCCTTCGCGATGTAGTTTGAAGATGGAATGAAGTATGGAAGGTGGATAATAATCTGAACAAATTGCGTCTATGAGACCCGCTTCTACTCCAGCTATCATATCCATGTTTCCGGAAAGCGAACCTCCTCTAAGAATGTTTGAGCTTCCTCCTACCGTCCACATTCCCAGCTCCTTTGCACGCTGTGC
This sequence comes from Bacteroidota bacterium, assembly GCA_039028075.1. Lineage (GTDB taxonomy): Bacteria > Bacteroidota > Bacteroidia > Cytophagales > Cyclobacteriaceae > Fulvivirga. The sequence continues at coordinate 7,060 of JBCCIX010000156.1, forward strand.
TGCCGCCGTATTAATAGGAAATTCACTGATATTAACTCCCATCTTAAAAAACTGCTCCACTTTCTCTATGCTATCATCGTCGTGCGAGGCAACAGGGATATCTCTATCTTTCGCGCAGTTAATTAAATGGATCAATTTACTCCCATTGATCTTTTCCCTGGACTGCTCTTCGGCCAGGAGTTGTTCAGCCGCTTCACGAGAAATCTCTTCTTGCCTCATCTTAAACTGGATAAAGCGCTCGGGTTTTACCTGACCTTGACCGGGTGTATGATCCATTACTGATAGTAGATCTACGTACCCTTTTGCTACAGTTTCCAGGACCAGATTATAATGGTAGGTACCGGGAAGCTCATATCTCAGATGAATCTTATTATTAATATGAGTCGCTCGCTGTGCGCACTGATATACCCTTTCAAAAACTTCCTCACGATGGTATTTGGATCTGGCGTTCTTCTCTGCGGCTTCATACCCCATATACATCGAGTGAAAAGTGGTAGTGATGCCACATCCAGCCATTTTGCGCTCCAGTTCATGAAAAGCTACTTCAATGGGAAAGTCAGCGCCAGGTCTGGGAATGATCTCCACATCCATAGCATCCGTATGCAGATCGATTATGCCTGGCATCACTACTTTACCGTTGGCCTCAATAACGTCTGCACCGTCAGAAGTGTAATTATTTACACCTTCATTAATAGAAACAATTTTACCATCTTCAATACTTATGGCGGCATGCTCTAATACTCCCTGGGGTCTGACCACCCTGGCATTAACAACTTTTAGTCCCATGATTTAGACCGTTTCGGTTTGTGGCACTATTTTTCCACCCTTCAACTCAATTACCCGGTCCGCCATTTTGCTTATGGCGTACTGATCATGCGAAATACACAAAATAGAAGTTCCGTTATTTTTCAAATTCAGGACCATCTCTATTACAATATCTTTAGTTTTTTGGTCGAGAGAGGCCGTAGGTTCATCGATCAGGAGAAAATCCGGTCTGGCGATGATGGAGCGAGCCACATTGATGCGTTGCTGCTCACCACCACTAAAAGTTGAAGGATAGGCATCCCAAAGCTCTTCAGGCAACCCTATTCTTGAAAGAAACGCTTTGGCTACGTGCCGTGCTTCTTCCCAGGAATCTCCTTTTTTTACCAGGCTTTCAGCCACAACATCCACGGCCGATACTCTAGGAATTACACTCAAAAATTGAGAACAATAAGTAATTTCAGATTTGCGTAGAGCAAGGATTTGAAAATCATCAGCTGCGGCCAGGTCTATCATTCCGTAGTTTTCAGAATAATAATTGATACTACCCGAGGTTGGGAGATAGGTACGGTATATACATTTCATTAAGGTAGATTTCCCTGACCCCGATTTACCCATTAACCCAATGATTTCACCTTTCCCCATGCTAAAACTCAGGTCGTGAAGAGCATCTATTTCCTTATCATTAAGAATGTGCATTAAAAAATGCTTGTTGAGTCCTTGAACATCCAATATTTGTGTCATAAGTGTAGGTTTAGAGCAGTGAGCTTACTAATAATTGGGTGTAGGTATTTTGAGGGTCTTGCAAAATCTGATCTGTAAGTCCCTGTTCAACGATTTGTCCGTCCTTCATTACAATGGTACGGTCCGTTAACATTCTGATTACACTTAGATCGTGAGAAACTACGATCATAGCGATGCCCAGCTCCTGCTGGAGTTTGCGGATCATGTCAAGCACCTTAGCTTGCACAGACACATCTAAACCCGTGGTTATTTCGTCCAAAAACAGCAAGGGCGGGTTATTCGCTATGGCTTTTGAAATCTGTACCCGCTGCTGCATCCCTCCGCTAAATGATGCAGGTGTCTCATCCATACGGGCTACGGACACTTCCGTAGACGTAAGTAGTGATGAAGCCCTTTCCCGAATGCTCCCGACATGGAAATTTCCGGCCATCAACAATTTCTCGGCAATGTTTCCACCAGATGAAAACTTAAAATTCAGACCATCACGGGGGTTTTGGTATACCATACCCATTTTATGGTTTTTTAAGTACCTTTTCTTTTGATTC